>NZ_CP083458.1:300000-421178 GCF_020229735.1 Deinococcus taeanensis
GAGTTTCTCCCTGCTGGCCGTGCTGATTCCCCTGAGCCTGATGCCCGGCATTCTGGGGCAGTTCTTCAGTCAGTTCGGGTTGGGCATCGCGGCGGCCATCGTGCTGTCGTGGCTGGAGAGTCTGCTGTTCCTGACGGTCCGCATGGCGTACACCCGCGACCCGGCGCCGGTCACGTGGCGGGACGTGCCGGGCGTGCTGGGCCGCTTTCCGGCGCTGCTGGGCAACAGTCTGAGGGCGGTGCGGACTGTGGGGGGATGGCTGGCGCTGGCCGTGGCGGGCGCCGGGCTGAGCGCGCTGCTGCGGCACGCCGGACTGAGCGTGCCGGTGGCGGTGGCCCTTGGCGCGCTGCTCGCGCCGCTTACCCTGGCCGGCGCGCGGTTCGTGCTGGGCGCCGCGCTGGCGGTTCTGGAAGCCCTGACCGGCACCCTGCACGGCGTGGTGAACGGCGCCCTGCAGCGCACGGCGAGCGCCTACGCCCGCAGCCTCACGGTGGCGCTGCGCCGGCCGTGGCTGGTCATGCTGACAGCGCTGCTATTCCTGCTCAGCGCGCCGCTGGCCCTGCGCGGGGTGGGTTTCGCGTTTACGCCGAAGACCGACAGCGGCATCCTGACCGTGGATCTCAGCCTGCCCACCGGCACGGACCTGGGGGTCACGAACCGCGTCACGGCTCTGCTGGAAGACGCGCTGCTCGCCCGGCCGGAAGTGAAGCTCGTGGAGACGAGTGTGGGGTCCGGCAACGCGGTCAGTGGCGCCAACGCGAACAAGGCCGCCCTGAGCGTGACGTTGATTCCCAAAACCGAGCGCGCGCCCATTGAGGACCTGGTCGCGCGGTACACGCGGGCGCTCACCCCCATTGCGGCGGGCGTGCCCGGCAGTGAGCTGCGCGTCGCCACGCAGCAGAACGGGCCGGGCGGCAGCGCAGACATCTCGCTGGCGCTGACCGCGCCGGATCAGGTGACGCTGGTGGAACGCAACCGCGCGGTGGTGCGCCTGCTCTCGCAGGACCCGAAGCTGCTCAGCGTGAACAGCAGCCTCAGCGCCACCCGGCAGGAACGGACCTTCCTGCCGGACACCACCCGCCTGGCCGGAACCGGCCTGAGTGCCAGCGACGTGGCCCAGGCGCTGCGCACGTACAACGACGGCACGGTGGCGGGCAGCGTCCGCGACGGGGACCGCAGCGTGGACATCGTGGTGCGGCTGGATCCGGCATTGATCAGCAGTGAGCAGAGCCTGCTCGACCAGACGGTGTACTCTCAGGCGCTCGGCGCGAACCTGAGCCTGTCGCAGCTGGGCGCCTTCGAGCTGTCCCAGGCGCCCGCGACACTCACCCGCCTGAACAAGGCGTACACGGCCACGCTGAACATCAACCTCGTCAGGGGCGGGCCCAACCCCTTTGCCTACCAGCAGACCCTCGTTCAGCGCGTCGAGGCCGCCGGGCTGCTCCGGGGCGGCGTGACGCTCGGAAACGCCAGTTCGTTCGGCAGCGCAGGCCTGACCGGGGACCTCGTGTTCTACGGGCCGATTCTGATGGTGGTGGCGATTCTGCTCACGTACCTGGTGCTGGGCAGTCAGTTCAACTCGTTCCGGTACCCGGTCTACCTGCAGCTGCCGATTCCCATCGCTGTGGTGGGCGCCCTGTGGACCCTGAATCTTTTTGGGGTGAACCTGGACGTGATCACGGTGCTGGGGATGGTCATCCTGCTGGGCCTGTCGACCAAGAACGCCATTCTGTACCTCGAGTTCGTCACGGAGCGGGCCCGCAGCCTGCCGCTGCGTGAGGCGCTCGTCGAGGCGGCAGAGTTGCGCTTCCGGCCGATCCTGATGACCACCCTGACCGTGCTGGTGATCAGCGTTCCGCTGATCGTGGGTCAGGGTGAGGGGGCAGAGTTCCGCCGGGGCCTGGGCATCGTCATTCTGGGCGGCGTGATTACGTCGACGCTCCTGACCTTCTACGTGGTGCCGAGCGTGTTCTGGCAGTTTGAACGCCGGCGCGTGCATCCGGACGTGCCGCCCGCGCCGGGCGCCGCCGTGGGCGCCGGCGACTGAGCCCTGCCCGCCGGGCTGGCTCGGCCCTGGTTCAGGCCAGCCCTCCAGGTCTGTCGGGTTGGTCGGCGCGCCGCCACACCGCTCACCCGGGCGGGCTGGGGGGCTGGGCGAGGCGCACGAGGAGGCCGGCGAGTTCGTCGGCCGCCTGGTCGTCCATGGGGCCGCTGTGCAGCAGGAGCCGGTACCAGACCGGCCCGAGGATGAGGTCCACGAGGGTGTCGGTGGGGGGCGTGAGGAGGGCGCCCTGCTCAGCGTGCCGGTGCAGGAGGGTGGTGATCTGGCGGCGGCGACGGCTGAGGTGGCGTTCGCGAAGTTCGGTCAGGAATTCGGGGTCCTGAAGGGCTTCGGTGACGAGCGCGCGGTTGGTGACGCCGCATTCGCCGCGCAGGGTGGCGAAGGTGGCGCGCAGCAGGGCCTGCAGGTCACCGGAGAAGGTGCCGGTGTCGGGCAGTTCGGGCAGAAGATCGGCCTGTTCGGCGAACGCATCGAGAATCAGGGCGCGTTTGTGCTTCCAGCGGCGGTAGAGGGTCTGCTTGGAGATGCCGGTGCGGTCGGCAACGGCTTCCATGGTGATGGCGGCGTAGCCGTGTTCGCGCAGCAGCTCGAAGGCGGCCTGGCGTGCAGCGTCGGAATGGGCGTGGTTGCGGGGTCGGCCGGGCGGCATGTGCCGTTCAGTATAGGTGCGCGGCGGCTTGACATTACGTGACGTCTCGTATTGAATTCCATTATGTTACGCGGCGTTCCGAAACCTGCTCCGGCCCTGTTCACCCTGGCCCTCGCATACTTCACCCTGGGAACCGCCGCCCTGTCCGTCGTCGGCCTCAGCCTGCCCATCAGCCACACCTTCCACATTCCTGCCGTGCAGACCGGTCTGCTCGTCACGGCCTTCGCGCTGACCTTCGCCGTCGCCGCGCTGCTCGTTCAGAGCGCCGCCGGCCACTGGCCCCGCAAACGCCTGCTTCTGACCGGCCTCGCCGTCCTCGCCACCGGCCTGATCGCCGGTGCGTTCGCCCCCAGCTTCCCGGCCCTGCTTCTTACCCGCGCCCTGGTCGCCGTGGGCGCCGCCATGATCGGCCCAGTCGCTTCAGCCACCGGCAGCCAGCTCGTTGAGCCCAACCAGCAGCCCCAGGCGCTGGCCACCGTCTTCGCCGGGTTCAGCTTCTCCTCCGTCCTGGGCGTTCCTCTGGCCGCAGCGCTCGGTCCGGTCCTCGGGTGGCGCGGCACCCTGCTTGCCCTCGCCGCCCTGGCCGCGCTGACCGCCCTGCTGATCGCGCGTCTGGTTCCCGCCGTTCCCGGCGGCTCACGCGTCACCCCCGCCCTTTACCGACGCGCGCTGCTCTCCCCTGGCGTGCGGCCCGCCCTGGGCGCAAGTCTGCTGCAGCTCGCGGCGGTCTTCGTGGTGTACGGCGTGACCAGCAGCTACCTCGCCGACCGTTTCGGCAGCGCCGGCCCCTGGATTTCCCTGACCCTGCTGGCTTTTGGCATGGCCGGGATCGTCGGCAACAGCGTTGCCGGCCCGCTGACCGCCCGGTACGGTCACGCCCGGACCCTCACCCTCAGTCTGACCGGCAGCATCCTGGTCGCCGTCGCTCTGCTGACCCTGCCGCACACGCCCGCAGCGGGCGCCGCCGCCTTCGCCGCCATGTCCTTGTTCGGGCAGATGTTTCAGGCCCCCCAGCAGGCCCGCCTGATTCACCTGAACCCCAGCGAACGCGGCCTGATGCTCGCCCTGAACTCCAGCGTGGTGTATCTGGGCATCAGTTTTGGTTCGTGGCTGGGCAGCGCCCTGTTGCCCGGCCTGGGCGCGCAGCCGCTGGCGTGGCTGACCCTGGCCCTGGGGCTGCTGGCCGCGGCGGCCAGCCACGCCGCGCGGCGCGCGCCTCACCTCCGCGGCCGCCCGGAACTGCCGTTGCCCTGACCGGGCCTGTCAGAGACCCGTGACAGTCCTGAGGCCCTGCGGAGCGCTCCAGGTTCTTTTCACACCTCAGCGGCCTCGTTTCCCGGAGGTTCGACTCCGGCGCGGCCAGTCAGACGGTGCACCCGGGCCCGTGCAGGTGAGGGTTATGTGACGGGCCGCCTGTCACCATGAGGAATCCATGAAGCAGGGTGCGGCGCGTGTCGGCCCCAGTGCACCGTTCTTCCGGAGGCTCCGCGTATGACCCAGACCCATCCTGTCACCCCTGCCGACCCGCAGGCGCTTTTTGAACACGCCGGCGCCGGCCTGCTGGAAATCGCCTTTGACGGAACCATCCTCCAGATCAACCCCAGCGGCGCCGAGTTCTTCGGCCGCTCACGCGCCGCTCTGACCGGCGTCAGTGTCCTCGACGTCACGCACCCGGACGACGTGGCGCGCACGCTCGAAGCGCTCAGCCGCGTCATTCACGGTGAAGCGCACGCCGCCGTGCTGGAAAAGCGCTACGTCCGCGCCGACGGCGAGATCGTCTGGTCCCGCTCACGCGTGTCGCTGCTTCCGCCTCAGAACGCGCCCGCCACCTCAGTGGTCGCGGTGATCGCCGACATCACCGAACTCAAACGTGCCCAGCAAGAGCTTGAAACGCTCAACCGGGCCCTGCAGGACACACTGGAGGGCGGCCTGCTGGGCCTGGGGATCGCCCTGGAAGCCCGGGACCTGGAAACGTCCGGGCACACGGTCCGCGTGATGGACCTCAGCCATCAGCTGGGCACCGCCCTGGGCCTCAGTGGCGTGACCCTCAACGAACTCAAGCACGGCGCCAGCCTGCACGACCTGGGCAAACTGACCATCCCGGACGCCGTGCTGTGCAAGCCCGGCCGGCTGGACCCTGCCGAGTGGGCCCTGATGCAGACGCACGCCCACAATGGGCACGCCATCGCCTCCCGCATTCCCACTCTGGCCCGCGCAGCGCTGGACGTGATCCGCCACCATCACGAACGCTGGGACGGCTCGGGCTACCCCGACCGGCTCGCCGGGGAGCGCATTCCGCTGCTCGCAAGAATCTTCACGGTCTGCGACGTGTATGACGCCCTGATCAGTGAACGCCCGTACAAGTCCGCCTGGACGCACGACGACGCCCTGAAGGAACTCCGCGCGCAGCGCGGCCGTCAGTTCGACCCGCACGTCGTCGACGCGTTCGTGTCGTTGTTCCGGCCTCACGCCGCGTGACCCGGTACGTTCAGCGCCGCAGACGTCCGGCCTGATCACCGTCAGCCGCCCGGCGTGGCGCCCCTGCGCCTGTCAGCGAACGGGTGGGCAATGGTGGCGCCCGGTTTAGGGAAAGCTCACTCAGGCGCCTGCGCGCTCCCGGTAGGGTGAGGCATGTCCGACGACAAGAACAAGACCGGCACGCCGCCGCTGACGGAAGAGAATGTCCGGAACGTGGACCTGCAGTTCATGGGCCGCACCGATGAGCACCGCGACGCTGTCCAGGACGCCGACGCTGAAGCGACCGTCGCTGACGGCTACACCGAACACGGCCTCGACAAGCAGGACGTGGCCTCCAACGGAAGCATGATCACCAGCGACCCGGCGAGCACCACCCCCGGCCACGACACCTCAGAGGACACCTGATTGCCCTGAAGGAAAGCGCTCCGTACCGGAGCTGAGCCCCTGATGTAGGGAGAGAGGCGCCCCGCGGCGCCTTTCTTTACGCAGCTCAGCGGGCCGGCCCCGCGGCCCTGCCCGGTTCACGGCCCTCGTGCTGCCCCCGGAGGCCCGGGAAGGCGCGCGCCGCCCTGCACTGTTTCCCATCTGGTCGGCCTATAGTGAGCCGGAGGTGGACCGTGAACGACACTGAACAGGCGCTCAACGTGATTGAAGCGTGGCAGCGCGGCGAGACGGCGCGTGACGCGGTAATCACGCACCTGACGGCCCTGGAACGGGATCAGGGCGGCGTGGTCACTGGCGTGATTGCCACCCTGACGCCACACGCCCCCCCGCACGATCAGCCGCAGGGAACCGGCGAGCCTCGCGGCGGCACACTGCTGTGGCGCGAGGAACTGATGAACAGCCGCGCCCGCACCTGGACCGGTCCGGACGCCGCGGGGTTGCTGGTCGGGCCCACGGTGCTGCTCCTCACGGACGGCCGGCAGGGCGTGGTGATTGGCGAGCGGGACACGCGGGCCCTGTCGGCCAGCGTGAGTGCGTCCGTGATGCTGCTGTGCCAGACGATCGTGATGGCGCAGCACGCCCTGGACGAACGGGACGTGAACGACCTGCGCAAGCAGCGGGTTGAGAGCACGTCCACGTCCATGTCCGAGATTGAGATTATTCGCTGACGGGTCCACCTGGGTCCGGAACGCCACGAACCCAGCACGCCGCCGCCCGCCTGAAACTGGCGGGCGGCGGCGTGCTGAGCGGGGTTCAGCGCACGGCGCCGGTGGCACTCAGGGTGTAGGCGGGGGCGCGGCTCGACCACACGACCCGGGCGTAGTACGTGGTATTGGGTTTCAGTGTCAGGGTGACGCTGTCGGTGCTGGCTTTGCTCCTGCGGCTGCTGCCCAGCAGGGTGGCGCCGTCCGCAGCGTAGATTTCCAGATCGCTGTTCCAGTCGGTGGCGACCGACACGGTGCTCAGGCCGCCTGCGTCGGTGCTGGTGAAGCTGAACCAGTCGCGGGTGTCCGCGCTGCTCAGCGTGCCCTGGGCCGGCGCAGCTTTCGTGAACGCCACGGCGCCCGCAGCGGTGTCGTCGGTGGGGGCGCTCACCACGGGCGTGGTGCCGGTCGTGTCGGCCGCGCCAGCAGGGGTGAAGCTCACGTAATCCACGAGCATGTACGAGGTACCGAGGGAGGCCACGCCGCCCCACCCGGTGGAGTTGGTGGGCCACAGGTTCAGCATCAGGTGCGCGGCCGCGCTGGGAAGGACGCCGGTCGTGGTGCGTTTCAGCACGCCGTCTATGTAGAAATCGATTTTGGTGGCGCTCCAGTCCCAGCGGTACGTGTGGAAGGCCTGCGTGAGGTTGGCGCCGCCCGCGCCGCCGGTGCCGTAGTCGTGGCGGGCGGTGGTCTGCCAGGCGCCCATCCAGTCGGTGGTGGGGTTCTGACCTTCGATCTCGTGGTCGATTTCCGTTTCGGAATTGTTGACGTAGTTGAAAAAGGCGCTGATGTTGCCGCTGCTGCCGGTCCCGGCGACGGACGGGTCGGCGCTGCTGCTCGCGGCGCGCACCCGGGCTTCGTAGGTCCCGTAGCCGTACTGGGCGCTGGTGGCGACCTCGGCGCCGCTGGCGAGGAGACCGGCCGTCACGTCGAGTTTCATGACGAGGTAGCCGTCTTTGACGGTGACGTTCTGGGTGTTCCACAGGCCGGTCAGGCCGTCGCGGGCCCAGAAGGGCGTCCAGCTGCCTCCCGACACGGACCAGCGGGTGGTGTCGAGCGTGGTGAAGTCGTCGCGCCAGCTGCCGGTCACGGCCTGGGTCTGCACGGTCTGGTCGGCGGCGGCGGCAGGTTCGGCAGCGGGGGCGTCGGGGCTGGAGGTGGTGGAGCAGGCGGCCAGAAGGGCGGAGGTGACGGCAGCCAGGGCAATGGTTTTCAGGGTGGTGATCTGCAGCATGGGGTTCTCCCTTCTTTCGGTGGCTCGGCCAACCTCATGGGTTCCGGAGCTTTGCGTCCCCGTCTTGCGACGGGTTTGCCGTTTCGGTGGCGGGATGAACCCCCGTGGGCTCATCGATGGCTGTACCTTAAGAGGATCTTAATGACAAAGGCCTTACACAACAAGCGTCTCAAAACGCTTAATTTCAGTCATATAAAGGGTTCATAAATCCAGGTTCTGCTCATCCGCAAAAAACCTCCTCGCAGACACACTTTTTCACTCATGCCATCTGGGAGCCACCACCCCCTGTGCCCTCCAATAAGCCCCGAGTATTAAGACCAGGCGGCCACACGCGACTGTCACGAGCTTCAAACGATGACAGCCAACATGAAGCTGGCGCTCAGAAAGCAAGCTGGCTCCTCAGCCGTGCCGGACCACCGGCATACCCTGAGGGCGATGAAGCGGACGCTTGCCCTCACACTGCTCAGCCTGCAGATGACCGGCGCACAACCGGCGGCGCCGGTGCGAGCGGCGTGGCCTCAGGACACCTGTATTCACGGCACCACGGTGAACACCAGCCGTCAGACGTGGTCCACGCGCGCTGTTGAGAACACCATCCGCACCCTTCTGCAGGACGCCGGGGTGCAGCTGGCCGCCGACGGGTGTGGCACGTACCTCAATGTGCTGGTGCAGGCGGACGCCGCCGGCCCCCGCGCCACCAGAGTCATGGCCGCCCTGATTCTGGCGGACCGGGAAGTGAACCTCCCGGAACTGAATCTGCACCCGTCGCCGTACACCTGCGCACGCACCCTGCAGGACGTGGTCCTGCCGGAGGAGGACCTGCTGCTCGGAACGCAGCGTCTCCTGACCCGCCTGCTGGCAGATCTGCCGGTCTGCCCGGACGTTCCTTCCCATTGAGGACACAGCCCGGGCAACTGACACGCCAGCTTGACGAGCACAGTCAAGGCAGCGCAGCCGCATGGTGAACTAAGCCGCTGGACCCATCCGGCCCGGTTCACCTTGGAGCGCGGCAGCGTGACTCAGGGGCACGACAGTCGCAGCGGGGAGCGCCGAGGATCCGGTGGGCCGGAGATTGGCTGGGCCTGCGCCTGTCCGCGAGCCTTCTGTGGAGCGCCACCCCTTGACTGTGAACGCTCACATTGTATGCTGCGGGCGTCCGATGCTGTGTTCCCGGTCCACCCCTGCGGTGGACATCACCTCCGTTGCGTTCGCCCACCGGTTCGGCCCGCGCCGCGCCTGAAGCGTACACTCACCTCTCAAAAGGACCTGATTGCCTTGACGACTGAGCCGACCACCATCCCCGTTCAGGCCAGTGTCGCCCTGCACACCGGGCGCACCACCGGCGAGATCTCACCGCTGCTGTTCGGCGGGTTTGCCGAGCACATGGGCCGATGCATCTACGAAGGCATCTACGACCCGGACTCGCCCCTGTCCGACGAACGGGGCCTGCGGCGGGACGTGATGGCCGCGCTCAAGGAGACCAACTACCGCATCATGCGCTACCCGGGCGGAAATTTCGTGTCCGGGTACCGCTGGACCGACGGAATCGGCCCGAAAGCGGAGCGGCCCCGCCGGCGGGCGCTGGCGTGGCGGTCCATCGAGACGAACCAGTTCGGACCGCACGAGTTCATGGAGTTCGCCGAGGAACTGGGCACCGAACCCATGTGGGCCGTGAACCTGGGAACGGGCAGCATCCAGGACGCCGCCGACCTCGTGGAATACATGAACCTGCCGACCGGCACGCTGTACAGCGACCTGCGCGCGAAGAACGGCCGGGCCGAGCCGTACGGCGTGAAGTACTGGTGCCTGGGCAACGAGATGGACGGCCCGTGGCAGATTGGACAGATGGACGCGCAGACGTACGCCGACAAGGCGTTCCAGGCGGCGAAACTGATGCGCTGGATGGACCCCGGGATCAAGACCATCGCGTGTGGGTCGTCGGCCACGGCCATGGCGGGGTACCCGGAGTGGGATATGACGGTGCTTTCACATGCGTACGACCAGATCGATTACTTCTCCATGCATCACTACGCCGCCAATCCGTACCCCACCGTGTCCAACACCGAGGGGCTGCCCACCGACACGGATTCCTACCTCGCGAGCAGCCTGCACTTTGATGAGCACGCCGACACGCTGGCCGCCGCAATCCGCGTGGCAAAGGCAAAGAACCGGTCGAAACGGGACGTGTTCCTGTGCTGGGACGAATGGAACGTGTGGTACCGCGCCAAGGGCGCCGACGGCGCCTGGAGTGAGGCGCCCCATATCCTGGAGGAGGTGTACAACCTGGAGGACGCGCTGGTCGTGGCCACCTGGCTGAACACGTTCCTGCGCAAGGCGGACGTGGTGAAGATCGCCTGTATCGCGCAGATCGTGAATGTGATTGCGCCGGTCATGACGAGGCGGGACGGGATGTTCCGGCAGACGATCTTCTATCCGCTGACGCTGTTCAGCCGCCACGCGAGCGGCCGCGCACTTGATCCCCTGGTGCGCTCCCCGGTGCACCCGACAGCGCGGTACGGCGACGTGAACATGCTGGACGTGTCGGCGAGCTTTGATGACGCCACCGGGCAGGGCGCGGCGTTCCTGGTCAACCGCTCCCAGACGCAGCCTCTGCGCGTGACCCTGTGCTGGGAGGACGAGGCGCCCCAGGCATTGACCGGAGCGTGGCAGATGAGCGGCCCGGATCCACTGGCGGCGAACTCCTTTGAGGCGCCGGACGCGGTGACGGCGCAGCCTGTGGCGCTGCCCAGGCTGGAGGGCCGCCAGGCGCAGGTGACGTTGCCTCCGCTGTCGTTCACGACCCTGCTGTCGCAGCACGCGCCGCGCTGAGAGGCAGCAGGCTTGACAGGAGCCGGACGGCGCTTCTACGATGTGATCGTTCACAAGTGCAACATAACGCCGGCCGCACCCGTGCGGTCCACCCCCGCCTTTGCCCGCAGCACCCCTGGAGGACTTATGCGTACTTTCCGACTGCTCGCCCTCGGCCTCACCCTCGCCGGCTCCGCGCACGCCCAGACCAAGGTGGTCTTCTGGGACTTTTTCGCCGGAGGTGATGGCGCCCGCATGAAGCAGATCGTCGACGCCTTCAACGCCTCCCAGACGGACATCAAGGTCGAGCGCACCACCCAGACCTGGGGCAATCCCTTCTACACCAAGGTGCACACGGCAGTGGTTGCCGGCCAGACGCCCGACGTCATGACCTACCACCTCTCCGCCGCGCCCGCCGGCCTGCAGCGCCGGGACCTGCGCCTGATCACCCCCGCTGACCTCGCGCTCGGCGGCCTGAAACCCGCCGACTTCCAGGGCAACCTCATCAGCAGCCTGAACACCGCCGCGAAGAACGCCGGCAGCAGCGGCCTGTACGGCATTCCGCTCGACACCCACACCTTCGTGCTGTACTACAACAAAGACCTGCTGCGCAAAGCAGGGGTGCTCAGCGCCAGCGGCACCCTGGCCCCCATGAAGACCGTCGCCGACCTGACCCGGACGCTGCAGGCCATCAAGACCAAAACCGGCGTGACGCCCATCGCCCTGAGCAGCAACCAGGATTCCGCTTCCGTGTGGCGCCTGTGGTACTCGCTGTTCCTGCAGCAGGGCGGCACGCTGGTGCGGGGCGGCAAGCTCTCCACCACCGACCTGAACACCAAGGGCCTCGCGGCGCTGCGCATCATGGCCGACTGGAGCAGACAGGGCCTGATCACCAAGAACGTCACCTACCCCGCCGGAGTGGCGCTGTTCACGGCCGGGCGCGCCGCCACGATGCTCAACGGCAACTGGGAGGTGCCCACCATGGTGGACGCCACAGCCAAGGGGCAGCTGAAATTCGACTACGGCATCATGAGCTTCCCCGCGCTGTACGGCAACGCCAGCACCTGGGCCGACTCGCACCTCCTGGCCATTCCCACCAACGCGAAAACGCCCATGGACGCCGCGAAACTCAAGGCCGTGATGACCTTCATCGGGTACGTGAACAAACAGGGCGGCACCACCTGGGCCGGCGGCGGGCACATCCCCGCGTACCTGCCCACCCAGGCCAGCGCGGCGTTCAAGGCCATGCAGCCCAACACGCAGTACTCCGCGACCTCCGCGGCCGACGCGCGCCTTGAACCCAGCGCCCCGATCTTCGGCGTGGGCGGCCCCGTGTACGACGCGATCGGCGTGAACTTCACGCCGGTGCTGCTGGGCCAGACGACCCCCGAGCAGGGCATCGCGAAACTGACCACCGCCCTGAACGGCTTCGCCAAGTAAGCCTGGCCGGGGCCACGCCGCCCACCCTGCCCGCGCGGGGCGGGCGGCGCCCCGTTCCCGCCCCTGGAGGTTCACCCGCATGACCACCCCCGTCCCGCTCCGCTCTTCCCCACCCCCTGGCCCGGCCGGGCCGGGCCGGGCCGCACACGCGCGGCAGCGCGCCCTGACGGCGGCGGCGCTGGTCGTGCCGTTCGCCGCACTGTACGTCCTGTTCCTGCTGTACCCGACCTTGCGGGTCCTGCAGCTGAGCTTCACGGACGCTGACCTGACCGGCGCTGGGCGCTGGACCGGCACGCACAATTACGCCCGGCTGCTGAGTGAACCGACCTTCTGGACGGCGCTGTGGAACACCGTGCTGTTCATCGTGCTGACCGCCGTGCCCAACACCCTGATCGGGCTGGGCCTGGCGATGCTGGTGCTGCGGCTGCGCCGGCTGAAGAACGTGGTGCTCGCGGCGTTCTTCCTGCCGTACGTGCTGCCGGTCAGCGTGGTGACCAACGTGTGGAACTGGGTGCTGGACTCGAACTTCGGGCTGTTCAATTTTGTGACGGGCAGCACCGTTACCTGGTTTCAGGATCCGGTCTGGGCGCTGCCCTCCGTGGCGTTTGTCACGATCTGGTGGACGGTGGGCTTCAACATTCTGCTGTTCATCGCAGGCCTGAGCAACATCTCCCCGGAAATCTATGAGGCTGCGGCGCTCGACGGCGCAAGCGGGTGGCGGCTGTTCCGGTCCATCACCTGGCCGAATCTCTGGCCGGTGACCAGCCTGATTCTGCTGCTGCAACTGATCGCTCAGTTCAAGATTTTTGACCAGATCTACCTGCTGACGCAGGGCGGGCCGTTCGACAAGACGCTGGTGCTGCTGCTGTACGCGTACCGCGAAGGCTTTCAGCAGCAGCATGGCGGGTACGCCTCGGCGCTGGGTGTGGTGCTGATGCTGGCCATCGGGCTGGTGTCGGCCGTGCAGCTGGCCCTCAGCCAGCGGGGAGGGCGGTCGTGATCGGCGCGCGCAGTCCGCTGCAGGCGCCTGCGGCGCGCCCCGCGCGGACGTGGCGGCAACGCCTCGCGGCGCTGCCCGGCACGCTGCTGACGCTGGTGACCGTGCTGCTGGCGCTGGCCTGGGTGTTTCCGCTGTACTGGGCGTTCGTGACCTCCATCAAGCCGGAGAACGACACGGTGGCGCTGCCGCCCACCCTGTGGCCGCAGACCGTGGATTTCAGTGCCTACACGTACATCTTCCAGAACAGCCCGGTGGTGCGCTGGTATCTCAACAGTGTTGGTAGCAGCCTGGTGATCACGGCGCTGGTGCTGCTGCTGTCCATGATGTGTGCCTACGCCCTTTCACAGATCGACTTCCGGGGGCGGCGCTGGCTGTACGGCCTGATCCTGGCCGGGTTCATGATTCCCTTTCAGGCGAGTCTGATTCCGCTGTTCATCCTGGTCAACAAGCTGGGCCTGGTGAACCACATGCTGGGGCTGATTCTGCCTCAGCTGGCCGCGCCGGTGGCTGTCGTGATCTACAAGCAGTTCTTCGATCAGATTCCCCCGGCGCTGGGCGACGCCGCCCGCATCGACGGGGCCAGTGAGGTGCGGGTGCTGTTCAGCATCTACCTGCCGCTGAACTGGAGCATTACGTTCTCGCTGGCGATCGTGACCTTCATCGCGGCGTGGAACAACTTCCTGTGGCCGTTCATCGTGATGAACGACACGTCGAACCTCACGATTCCGGTGGGCATCACGCAGGTGCAGTCCGCGTACGGCGTGGCGTACGCCAAGACCATGGCGACGGCAGTGACGGCGGCGGTGCCGACGATCCTGGCGTACCTGATCTTCCAGCGGCGCGTGACCGAAGGCGTGATGGCCAGCGCCGGTCTGAAGTAACCGTTGGCGCGTGGCGTCCGCCCGCTCCTTTTCCCTTCATTTGTGATCGATCACACTCACTTTTATCCAGGAGATCCGGCATGACTGCCCCAGACACCTACACCATCGGCATCGACTACGGCACCGAATCCGGCCGCGCCGTCGTGATCCGCATCCGCGACGGCCACCCCCTGGCGGAAGCCGTCACCCCCTACGCCCACGGCGTCATGGACACCCACCTGCCCGGCGGCACACCGCTGGGCCGCGAATGGGCCCTGCAACACCCCCAGGACTACCTGGACGTCCTGCAACAGGCCGTGCCTCAGGCGATCGCCGCCAGCGGCGTGCACGCCCACCAGATCGTCGGCCTCGGCATCGACTTCACCGCCTGCACCGTCCTGCCCACCACCGCCAGCGGGGTGCCCCTGTGCTTCCTGCCGGACCTCGCGGCACGGCCGCACGCCTGGGTGAAACTCTGGAAACACCACGCCGCTCAGCCCCAGGCCGACCGCATCACTGCGCTGGCCGAGGCGCGCGGCGAACCCTGGCTGGCCCGCTACGGCGGCAGGATCAGCAGCGAATGGCTCTTCGCCAAGGCCCTCCAGGTGCTGGAGGAAGACCCCGACGTCTACGCCCGCACCGACCGTTTCATCGAAGCGGCCGACTGGATCGTCTGGCAACTGACCGGCGAGGAGTCCCGCAACGCCTGCACCGCCGGTTACAAAGCCATGGTGCAAGGGGACCAGTACCCGCCAGAAGACTATTTCGCTGCGCTGAACCCCGCGTTCCGTGACGTGGTGGACACCCGCCTGGGGCGCCGCTTCGCGCCGCTGGGCGGCCGGGCCGGCGGCCTGAGTCCCGAAGCGGCCCGCTGGACGGGCCTGATCCCCGGCACGCCCGTGGCGGTGGCGAACGTCGACGCACACGTGACCGCGCCGGCCGCCGGCGTGACCGGGCCCGGTCAGCTTGTGGCGATCATGGGCACCAGCACCTGTCACGTCCTGATCGGGGAGGCACTCGCGGACGTGCCGGGCATGTGCGGCGTGGTGGACGGCGGCATCGTGCCCGGCGCCTACGGTTACGAGGCAGGACAGAGTGGTGTGGGGGACATCTTCGCGTGGCTGGTCCGCCACCTCGTTCCCCCCGCGTACCACGAGCAGGCCGCCCGGGAAGGCCTGAGCCTGCACGCCCTGCTGGAACGCGAGGCGGCCCGGCAGCGGCCCGGCGAGCACGGTCTGCTCGCCCTGGACTGGTGGAACGGCAACCGCAGCGTCCTGGTGGACGCCAACCTCAGCGGGGTGGTGGTCGGCCTGACGCTGGCGACGCGCGCCCCGGACCTGTACCGCGCGCTGATCGAAGCGACCGCGTACGGCACGCGCGTGATCATCGAGAACTTCGAGCGGCACGGGGTGCCCGTGCATGAGCTCGTCATCGCGGGCGGCCTGAAGAAGAACCGCATGCTGATGCAGATCTATGCGGATGTCACCGGCCGGCCCCTGAGCCTCCTGGACGCCGAGCAGGGCCCCGCGCTGGGCAGCGCCATGCACGCGGCCGTGGCCGCCGGCGTCTACCCCGACATTGCCGAGGCCGCCCGGCACATGAGCCGCGTCGTCCGGCACGCCTACACCCCCAACCCGCAGGCGCAGGCCACCTACGAACGCCTGTACGCCGAGTACCTCACCCTGCACGACTACTTCGGGCGGGGCCTGAACGACGTCATGAAACGCCTCAAACGCCTGGCGGCTGAGCCTCACCCCGCCGGACCACCGGCCCTCCCCGTCCTGACCGAGGTGCCCGCATGACCCCCCCTGACGCCCACCAGGCCCTGCGTGAAACCCTCACGCGCCTGCACCTGGAACTGCCCCGCAACGGTCTGGTCACCTGGACGAGCGGCAACATCAGCGCCCGCCTGCCCGGCGGGGAGGGCCTGCTGATCAAACCCAGCGGCGTGACCTTCGAGGACCTCACGCCGCAGGGCATGGTCCACACGGACCTGCACGGGCAGCCTGCCCCCGGCACGCTCAGTCCGTCCTCGGACACCGCCACGCACGCCTACATCTACCGGCACCTGCCGCACGTGGGCGGCATCGTGCACACCCACAGTCCCTACGCGACCGCCTGGGCCGCCAACGCCCGCGAGATTCCCTGCTTCCTGACCGCCATGGCCGACGAGTTCGGCGGCCCCATCCCCTGCGGCGGCTTTGCCCCCATCGGCGGCGAAGAGATCGGCGCGGAAGTCGTGCGCGTCCTGCGCGGACACCGCTCCCCGGCCATCATCCTGCAGAACCACGGGGTGTTCACCATCGGCCCCACGCCCCGCGCCGCCCTGAAAGCCGCCGTGATGGCCGAGGACGTCGCCCGCACCGCCTTCCTCGCCACGCAGCTCGGCGCGCCGGCGCCCCTCGCGCCCGACGACATCGACCGGCTGTACGACCGTTACACGAACGTGTACGGTCAGCGCCCCGCCCCACAAGGAGAAGTGACCCGTTGAAACACCTCGCTCACCCCCGGCTGTGGTTCGTCTGCGGCTCCCAGCACCTGTACGGCCCCGACACCCTCGCCCAGGTCGCCGAACACGCCCGCGTCATCGGGCAGGCCCTGAACGACAGCCCGTCCATTCCGCTGGATGTGGCCGCCAAGGGCGTCCTGACCACCCCGGAGGACATCCGCGCGCTGTGCCTGCAGGCCAACGCCGACCCCGAATGCGCCGGCCTGATTCTCTGGATGCACACCTTCAGCCCCGCCAAAATGTGGATCGGCGGCCTGAGCGCCCTGAACAAACCGTTCGTGCACCTGCACACCCAGTTCGAGCAGGCGCTCCCGTGGGACCGCATCGACATGGACTACATGAACCTGAACCAGTCGGCGCACGGCGACCGCGAAGCGGGGTTCCTGCACACCCGCATGCGCCTGGACCGCAAGGTCGTGGTCGGGCACTGGCAGGATGAGGAGGTGCACGCCCGGCTGGGCGCCTGGACCCGCGCCGCGTGGGCCTGGCACGACCTGCAAGGCGCGAAGTTCGCCCGGTTCGGGGACAACATGCGCGCCGTGGCCGTCACCGAGGGCGACAAGGTGAGCGCCGAGATGCGCTTCGGCTTCCAGGTGAACACCTACGCGGTGGGTGACCTGGCCGAGCGGGTGAATGCCGTCCCGGAGGCCGAGGTTGACGCGCTGGTCGACACGTACCTGAGCGAGTATGACGTGGCGCCGGACCTCCGCCCGGACGGGGAGCGGCACGCCTCATTGCGGGACGGCGCCCGCCTTGAGGCGGGCATGCGCGCCTTCCTGGAGGAAGGCGGATTCAAGGGCTTCACCGATACCTTTGAGGACCTGCACGGCCTGCCCCAGCTGCCGGGCCTCGCCACGCAGCGCCTGATGGCCGACGGGTACGGTTTCGGCGGCGAGGGGGACTGGAAGGCCGCCGCCCTCGTGCGCGCCATGAAAGTCATGGCTCACGGCCTCCCGGGCGGCACGTCCTTCATGGAGGACTACACGTACCACCTCGCGCCGGGGCAGCATCAGGTGCTGGGCGCCCACATGCTGGAGATCTGCCCGAGCATCGCCGCGCAGCAGCCACGACTGGAAGTGCACCCGCTCGGGATCGGCGGTAAGGACGACCCGGTGCGGCTGGTGTTCGACGCCCAGCAGGGACCGGCCATCAACGTCTCGCTGATTGACCTGGGCAGCCGCTTCCGGCTGATCGTGAACGAGGTGGACGCCGTGGCGCACCCGCCCCTGCCGAACCTGCCGGTCGCGCGGGCCGTGTGGGAATGCCGGCCGGACTTCAAGACGGCGTGCGCCGCGTGGATTCACGCCGGAGGAGCGCACCACACCGGGTACAGCTACGCGGTCACCACGGAAATGATCGAGGACTTCGCCGCGATCGCGCGGGTGGAACTCGCCGTGATCGACGCCGACACCCGCCTGCGTGAGTTCCGGCAGACCCTGCAGCTGAGCGACCTGTACCACGTCCTTGCCCAGGGCCTGCGCGCGTGAAGGGCGCGGCCCGGAGCGCAGCCCTGAGGGCCGCGGTGGCGCTGGCCGCCGGCCTGGGCTCCGTGCTGGCGCTCGGCGGCGGCCACGCCACCCAGCCGGTCCTGCGCGGCGACCTGAACCTCCACGACCCGACCGTGCTGCGGCTGCCCGGCGGATTCGTGGCAATGGGCACCGGGTACGAAGACATCGACGGCGGCACCCTGCGCCTGAAAACGTCCCAGGACGGCCTTTCCTGGACCGACGCCGGGCACCTCGGCGACCGCCAGCCAGCCTGGGTGAGGACCCTGCTGGGCCAGAATCCACCGAACCTCTGGGCGCCCAGCCTGGTCCAGGCCGGGCGCACCACGTACCTGTACTACGCCGCGTCCACCTTCGGGCAGAACACCAGCGGCATCGGCCTGATGACCAACGCCGCCCTGAACCCCCGGCACCCGGATCAGGGCTGGGTCGACCGCGGCCTCGTGCTGGCCAGTGGCCGCGGCGACCCGTTCAACGCCATCGACCCGGCGCGCCTGGACACGCCGGACGGCCGGGCGTGGCTGGCCTTCGGGTCCTTCTGGGACGGCATCAAACTGCGGGAACTGGACCCCTCGACCGGCCAGCTGCACCCGGCGCGCCCCACCACCTACGCGCTGGCCTCCCGGGGCGGCGGGGCGATCGAGGCAGCGAGTCTCGTGCAGCGCAGCGGCTACACGTACCTGTTCGTGTCGTTCGACCGGTGCTGCGCCGGGCTGAGCAGCACCTACCGGATCATGGTGGGCCGCGCGAAAGACGTGACCGGCCCGTACCTTGACCGCCAGGGCCGGCCCCTGCTGCAGGGGGGCGGAACGCCGGTGCAGGTCACGCAGGGCCGTTTCGTCGGACCCGGCGGCCAGGAGGTCTTCATGAACGGCGCCGCTCCGTTCCTGGCGTACCACTACTACGACGCCGAGCAGGGCGGCGCGCCGCAACTCCAGACCAGCCCGCTCCTGTGGGACGCGGCCGGCTGGCCCAGCCTGCCCCCACTGCCCCAGGAGGCCCACCCATGACGCACGACGCGGCCGTCCTTACCGGTCCCGGCACCTTTGCCTTCACGCAGCGCGCCCTGACGCCGCCCGCCCCGGGTGAGGTGACGGTGCGGGTGCGCGCCGTGGGCATCTGCGGCTCGGACATTCACATGTACACGGACGGACGCATCGGCACCAGTGAGATTCTGTCCCCACTGGTGCTGGGGCACGAGTTCATGGGGGAGATCACCCGGGCCGCGCCGGGAACGGTGGACGGCACCGGGCAGCCGCTGCAGGTGGGAGCGCGCGTGGCCGTGGAACCACATGTGGCGTGCGGACACTGCCGCGCCTGCCGCGAAGGGCACCCGAACCTCTGCCCGGACCACACCTTCATGGGCGTATTTCCGCGCGACGGCGCCCTTCAGACCCACCTGAACGTCCCGGCGCACAACACCTTCGTGCTTCCGGACAGCGTCACCGACCTGGGCGGCGCGATGCTCGAACCCCTCGGGGTGGCGCTCCACGCGCTGCGGCTGGGGCACGTGCGTGTCGGAGACCGCGCCGCGGTGGTCGGCGCCGGCCCGATCGGGCTGCTGCTCACCCAGCTGCTGCACCTGAACGGAGTCACAGCCCTGCATGTCACCGAGCCGCTGCCCTGGCGCCGCGCCCTGGCCGCCGAACTGGGCGCCACCAGCACGGATCCCACCTTCACCGAGGAACACGACAGCCGCTACGACGTGGTGTTCGAGGCGGCCTGGGCCGACGGGTCCGTGCAGGACGCCGCGCGTCTCGCCCGGCCCGGCGCGCGCGTGGTGCTGGTCGGCATTCCCGGCAACGACGAACTGCGCGTGCAGCATTCACTGGCCCGGCGCAAGGGCCTGAGCCTGATCCTGGCCCGGCGGATGGCGCACACGTACCCGGAAGCGACCGCCCTGGTCGCCGCAGGACAGCTGGACGTGGACCGGCTGGTCAGCGCCACCTATCCCCTCTCGCAGGTGCAGCGTGCCTTCGAGGACCACGCGGCGTACCGCCCGGGCGTGATCAAGCTGATGGTGACCTTCCCGCACGGGCCCGCCTGAGCGGCGCCGCGCCCGACTGCTACAGTGACGCCATGGTCCTCACCCTCCGCGCGCGCCCCAGCCCGGCCGGCCATGGGTAAACCGGGCGCGCCGGCCGCCACCATCTATGACGTCGCCCAGCGGTCCGGGGTGTCATACCAGACCGTGTCACGCGTCATCAACAATCACGCCAACGTGGCGGCCGCCACGCGCGAACGGGTCCTCAAAGCCATTGAGGACCTCAACTACCGTCCCAGCCTCCTTGCCAAAAGTCTCGTCACCCGCCGCTCGGGTCTGCTGGGCGTCGTGGCGTACGGCACCGAACAGTTCGGCCCGGCGCAGGTGGTGCAGAGCATTGAACGCAGCGCCCGCAGCCAGGGCTACGAGATCCTGCTCGTCTCCCTGCGGGAATTCGAGCAGCCGGCCATGCTCAGTGCCGTTGCCCGGCTTCAGCAGTTCGGGGTGGACGGCATGGTGCTCCTCTCCCCGTACGACGCGCATGACGTCGTGCGCGGCCTCACCTGTCAGGTGCCGTTCATCCTCGTGGACGCCACGGCCGACGTGGACGGCACCACCGTCAGCATCGACCAGTTTGAGGGCGCCGTCATGGCGGTCGAACACCTTCTCAGCCTGGGGCACCGTCAGGTGCTGCATCTCAGCGGCCCGCGCCCCTGGAGCGACGCGGAACTGCGCTACCAGGGGTACGTTCACACGCTCCAGCGGCACGGCCTGCCGGTCCTGCCGCGCTTCGAGGGCGACTGGAGCCCAGGCAGCGGTTACGCGGCGGCCCAGCAGGCCCTGGCGTCCGGTGAGGGGTTCACCGCGATATTCGCCGGGAATGACCAGATGGCCCTCGGCGCCCTCAGCGCCCTGAAAGCCGCAGGCCGGAACGTGCCCGGGGACGTGGCCCTTGTGGGCTTCGACGACACGCCGGAAGCGGCCTTCTTCGACCCGCCCCTGACCACTGTCGTGCAGGACTTCGGGCTGCTGGGCCGCAAGAGCCTGGAGGAACTGCTGCGCCTGATCGAGCAGCCCCAGTCACACCGCCGGCACATCGTGTTCCAACCGCAAATGAGGGTGCGCGCCAGCGCTCCTGCCCCTCTCCCGGGGCAGGCGAGCAGAGGACCCAGCTGATTGACGGCGCCCACCTTGAACCGGCCGGGCAGCGGTCCGGTGAAGAAAACGGCAGGCCAGGCGCTGCCGGTGCACACCGGAAGGTGAGCCGGACGGCTGCCTGACCCAGAGCTTCCGACAGGTCAGGACGCGGGACGAAGTCAAAGGGCGGAGCGTCCTGGGCGTGCTTCGGCCGGCATGCATGGTCAGCCTGCTCCGCCGCCTCGCTGGATGATTTCGAGTCAGGTCCCCTGTCCGGGTGGGCCCTTCAATCACCCGTATATTCGCGTCTGCGCCTCCCGCTGGTGGAATGACGAAACCCGGACTGTTTGCCGGGGTCACGCGCCCAATCACAGGGGGCCAGACCGCAAGCCCCGCTCCCGCTGCGCCCCTCCCCTGTATGCGAGGGAAGATTCAGTGACTGGAACGGCGAGGATGGAAAGTCGTCGGCTGCGGAGAATTCCTATCATAACCCCGTGCGTACCCTCGCCTTCTGGACCGGCTTGATTTCCATCTGTCTTCTCACCGGGCTCGGCCACGCGGCCGCCGCGTCTGTCACGCCGACATCCAGCGACGCGGCCCTGACCTGCGCCGCGTTGCCCAGCTCCGCCGTGACACTCCCCCAGGGTGCCGCTCTTTCTCCCGTCCCCCCCCTGCCGATAACCCCAGCGAACCAGACGCCCGTCGCGCCGGACTCCGTCCCCCCTGCCCCCGCGCCCCTCACGCCTCCGCCCCTGCCGAGCATGGTGAGCGGCCGCGTGAGCTTCTTCGCGGCGATTTATGACGACAGCGGCCAACCAGTGCGCACCATCACGCTCGGCAATCCCGACGCTGTTCATCCTCTGGCCAGCACCTTCAAGCCGCTGGTGGTGCGCGCCATCCTGGGCGACGTCGATGGCGGGCGCTTCAAGCTGACCAGCCCGTTCACCACCACGGTTGCCAACCGCAGCATCGAGGGGTACCCCCAGGGCACCAATCCCCTGCAGGACCTCGTGCGCCGCGCCATCTACGAGAGTGACAACACGGCCGCGGACATCCTGCACCTCGCTTACGGTCCAGCCCGGCTGGCGCGGGAAGTCAACAGCCGGAGCCCCTGCACGAAGGTGCTGCTGACCACCAAGGCCTGGTGGGCCGCGCAGTCCGGGCAGACGCCGCAGGTGATGCCGCTTGACCCCCGGACCGGCAACGTACTGCCCCGCGCCGCGGCCTACGCGCAACTTCCGTTCGAGGAGCGCGTCGCGTTCGCCCAGCGTCTGATTCAGGAATCGCAGACACTGAATGCCCCGGCGATGAACAAAAAGCTCGACCAGTATTTCCTCGGCCCGTCCTACACGCCGGACCTGGAGGTCTACATCCAGAACACCAGCACCGCCTGGGCCTACAGCGACCTGATGCTCAGGACTCTCTCCGGCGACGGGCTTCAACCCGTCACGCGGGCGCTGTTCCGCACAGTCATGGCCACAGGCTGCTGCCAGCCCAAGGTGCCGAAACTCAAGCCGGCCTACTGGGCCGCCAAGGCAGGCAGCGGGTGGCGACTGATGACCATGACCGGCTACGTGGAAATGCCGGACGGGTACAACATGGCCTACACCTACCTCAACGACCGAAGCACCACCACCTACGCCGGCAACATGGAGAAACAGATGCGGCCGGTGCTCGGCTGGATTGAACAGAACCTCCTGATTCTTCGCTGGCGGCCATGAGTCACCCGGAGCGCCTCTCCTTCGCCGGGCAGAGTCAACCGCCGCGCCGTCCGGTCACAAGTTCGCCGTGCTGTACACCGTGCGCTGCACCGGCTCGCCGCTGTTCGAAGCCGGCGCGGACGTCACCCCGAGTGAACGTCCTGCGGCTGCCAGCGGCAGCGGCACGCCCCTCATCCGGTGGACAGCGCGCACCCGCTGCTGCCTGACCCGGTATTCTGCCTGAGCCATCCTCCGGCTTGTCCCGCCCGGTTCGTGCTGGCGCTCCACCACCAGGATGACGCCCTGGCGATGCGCCCGGCCCATCACCTGTCGGTTCTGAACGCTGATCAGCCCGCCCTAAGTGCGCCGGATCTGCGTTTTCTCTCGCCGGGAATCGACGCGGCTGACACGCTGGCGGAGGACGCGGCCTCGCCTGAGTCCGCAGTCTGGCTCTCCTGCACGTGACAGCGGGCTTGACCGGGAGGCCGCGCACCTCTTACAGCCGTCTGACGTTCCGGGCAGAGCGCCGTTCCTTCAAAGCGCAGGAATCTTCGGGTGTCAACAGATGCCCTGGCCGGTTCAGACGCGCTGGGAGCAGGAATCTGGACTCGATGCACCCGCCGGGACGTGGTAAGCGTGGTGTCAGAAGGCCGCCCTTATTGTTTGTTCACGGAAGGCCACACGGTCCTTGCCCCTCCCCACCGTCAAGGAGACCTGTGACCCAGCCGGACTTCACCCCTGCCCTGAATGCTGCCGCGTCTACGGCCAGCGAAACACTGTTCCGCACGCTGCTCAATCACAGCGCGGACATCGTGGCTCTGGTGGATTCGCAGGGCTTCATCCTGTACCACAATCCGGCCGCTCGCCAGCACCTGGGGGAAGTCCTCACCCCGGCCGGGCAGGCTCCCTGCCCACTCTCGATGTGGGACGCCATTCACCCGGACGACGCGCCGAACGTGCGCCGGCTGGCGTTCGAGCTGCTGCCGGCCGGAGTGACGATCACGCTGCCGCCTTCCCGCGTGCGGCACGCGAACGGCAGCTGGCGGTGGCTGGAGGGGTCCGCAATCAATCTCTGCCACGACGAACGCGTGCGTGGCGTGTTGATCCGAGCCGCGGACGTCACGGCCCGCGTGGAGCACACGCAGCATGCGCAGACCGTGATGCAGTTGGCCGAGTCCCTCCTCACCACACGGTCCCTGGGGGACGTCCTGCAGGTGCTTCTTCACGAGGCGCTGCCCGCACTGGGTGCCTCGGCGGGCGGCGTGGCCCTGATTACCAACGGTGGGCAGGACCTGGAAGTCAAGGGCTCTGTGGGGTACCGCCCACACGTCGGGCACGCGTGGCGGCGCGTGCCGCTCAGTGCGCCACTGCCCATGACGGACGCCCTGCGGGAGGGCCGCGCGGTGTTCCTCACGCAGAGTGACCTTGACCAGCAGTACCCGCATCTGCGCCATGCCCTTCCGCCCGGCATGGGCAGCACCGCCGCACTGCCCATGACCGGACCGTCCGGCCCACTGGGGGTCCTGGTCGTCAATACGGCGTCGGGCGAGGCCTTCAGCGCCGCCCGGCAACAGGCGATGCAGCGCGTGGCAAGCCTGTGTGCCCACGCCCTGGAGGGAACATTCGGAGCGGCCGGGCGTGAGGAGCCCGATCTGGCCGACCGGTTCCTCACGCGGTACGCGTCGGAAATCACGACCGTGCTCGCGCCGGACGGAACCATCCTGTTCGACACGGATATTGCCACGCGTCTGCTGGGTTATCCCCTGAACGAGCTGATCGGCCGGCAGATCCTGGAGCTCATCCACCCCGACGATCAAGGGACGGTCGCCCAGGCGATGCAGCAGGCCCTCCAGAACCGGGAATCCACGGTTACGGTCACCTACCGGTTCCTGCACCGTGACGGGCGGTGGGTATGGCTGGCGTCCACGGGAGCCGATCATACGCACGACCCGCAGGTGCGCGGGCTGCTCGTCAATTCGCGGGACGTGACCGCGCAGCGCGAGGCGGAACTGGCCCTGGAGCGGCAGCAGGACGCTTTCCTGCAGCTGTTCGAGGACAATCCCCTGCCCATGTGGGTCTACGACGTGGAGACCCTCGCCTTCATGGAGGTGAATGACGCTGCGCTGCGCCGGTACGGGTATGACCGCGCCGCGTTCCTGAGGATGAAGGTCACTGACATCCGTCCGCCGGAGGACGTCCCGGCTGCCCTGCCGGTCCTGCGGGCGGCCACGACGAATCCACACGGTACGCCCAGCCGGCACCTCACGCGGGATGGGCAGCGGCTGGACGTTATTGCGCGCGCGCACCTGCTGACCCTGGCTGGCCGCGCCGCAAAACTCGTGGTGATTGAGGACATTACCGAGCGGCGCGCCGCAGAACGCGACCTGGCGGCCAGCGAACGCAAGTTCCGTCTTCTTGCGGAAAACGCCAGCAACGTCATTGCGACCTTCACGCCGGGCGGGCAGTGCACGTACTTGTCCCCGGCCTGCCAGGCCCTGCTGGGCATTTCCCCAGACATGTACCAGAGCGTGGATCCCTTCGCGTTCGTGTACCCGGAAGACCAGGAGCAGCTGCGGCACATGCTGACGCAGGCCCAGGCCCCAGGGTTCACGGAAACCACCATGACCTACCGCGTCCGCCGCGCCGACCAGGAGGTCCGCTGGGTGGAGACGACGTTCAAGGCGGTTCGCTCTCCCCTGTCCGGACAGATTCTTGAATTCCAGACGGCCACGATGGACATTCATGCCCGCAAGGCAGCCGAAGAACAGTTGCAGACGCAGCTGGAGCGGACCCAGCACCTTGTGGACCTGACGGTCGCCCTGGAAGGTCATCACGAACCGCGCGATGTGGCCCGCGAGGCGCTGGAACGCTGCCTGCGCGTCACGGAGTACACGTGCGGCTGCTACGTGGATGTGCAGCGCGGCACCCTCACGCTGCTTCATGCCAGCGGCTGCTCAAAAGACCTGCTGGACGCCCTGAGGCAGACCTATCCCACCCTGAACTTGCTGGGCGAAGCGGGCGACGGCATGCCCCGCGGTGAATCCATACACCACCTGATCGACCATCAGCGGCTGCCGGACGCCCTTCAGGTGGAGCTGCTCCCTTACCGCAGCGCGTGCGCCATGCCGGTCATGGCCCAGGGTGAACTCGCCGGCGCGTTCCTGCTCCTCTCCCCCACGGCTGAAGTCACCACCGGCTCCCGCCGCCTGCTGAGGGCCGTGGCTGAGCGCGTCAGCGCGGCGCTGGAACGATCCCAGCATCTTCAGCAACTGGACGCGTCGCGTGAGGAGACCCTGCGCGCGCTCGGGCTGGCCCTGGAATACCGCGATTACGAGACGAAAGGCCACACCGACCGCGTAACGCACCTCAGTGAGCAGCTCGGACGTGCCCTGGGCTTCCAGGGCGCTGATCTGGACGCCCTGCGGTGGGGCGCCTACCTGCATGACACCGGCAAGGTTGCCATCCCTGACGCCGTCCTGCTGAAACCAGGCAGCTTAAATGCCGACGAGTGGAGCCTGATGACCCGGCACGCCGAGATCGGACACGAAATGTTGTGCCACATCCCGAACCTCCCCCAGACCACCTTGACGTTGGTGCGCCACCACCACGAGAAATGGAACGGTACCGGCTATCCCGCCGGACTCGCCGGCCCTGCCATTCCACTGGCGGCGCGGGTCTTCAGCGTGGTTGACGTCTTCGATGCACTTACCAGCGACCGGCCGTACCGGCCTGCGTGGACGGTGGACCGGGCCCGCGCCTACCTGCTGGCAAACGCCGGGGAACATTTTGACCCTGAGGTGGTTCAGGCCTTCCTGGCTCTCCCCCTCTGTCCACCCGATGCGCCTGAAACGCCGACCTGACCTGCCTCCCTGTTGGCGGCGCACATGAAGGCACCGTCTTCCGGTAGTCGGACGTCTCGGTTGTTGTACAGCAGCGCTGCGTGCTCTTTGCCCTGGTGTGCCGGACTCATCGGCGTTCCGCTGGCTCCTGATGATCGGTGTCAGCGTTCTCCCAGATGACGTCGGGTCACAGCGCCTCAACGCTTGTGGCGGGCGAGAGGGCCGATCGAGGCGTGGGAGCGGCGCAGCACCACGCTGCGCCGATCGAACGAGAGGCGTCCCGTTCCATGGTAAAGGGTGACATGAACTCCTCCCTGCCAGGAGCCGCGCAGGTATGTCCGCCTTACAGCGGCCCGGAGCCATACTTGCTGTGCCACAGTGAGTGCCCCCGCGTCACCCCGCTGGCGAGCACGCTGCTCGTCACATGACGAGCAGTACTGTGACGACCCGCCGCTCAACCCCCACCGGCGTGCACTGAAGCCGCCCCTTCCTCGGACCGGCGCCAGTCAGTCTCCATAAAGCTGAAAGCGCCCCTCCTCAAGACCGCCGTCTCCCCCGCCGCTGGCGCCTCCGGGCCACACCAACAGGCACCGCATGACCTTCAGGACTTCCGTTGCTCAGGAAACAGAGATGACGAATGGAGAGGCACCACACAGCGAGGGCGCCAGAGCACTTACGGAGGCCCGGCAGTTTCGGGCGGATGATGCCGGTGATCCCCTCGCGCCTCACGCTGCGTTCCGCTGGCCAGAGCTGACCACCTTCCATTGGGGACTTGATGTCTTCTCACCTTCTGCTGCTCGCCTGGCCAACGCCACCTCTGTTCTGGACGGGGGTCACCTGTCCTACGCCGACCTGGACGCCCAAGCCAGCTGCCTTGCCAATCACCTGCAGCACTTCGGTGTCCGATGGGGCGACCGCCTCCTGGTAATGGTCAAAATGTGCCCGAGGTATGGGCTGTAATGATCGCCTGCATGAAACTCGGCGCGCCCATCCTGCCGGCCGCCACGCTGCTCGGGACACCGGACGTTCCCGGCCGGGCTTCCTGCGGCCCCATGAAGGTTGTCGTAACGGAGGAGACCCATGCCGGAAAGTTCGACGGGCTGCCCCCAGCGCTGCTGTGCCTGAATACCAGCGGCGTGGACTCTGCCAACTGGCTACAGCTCATGGCCGCTCAAAACGCCCCTACACACTTCACTCCTAACCGCGCAATGCTCGCAGCTGACCCCATTCAGCTGTGCTTCACAAGCGGAACCACCAGCTGGCCAAAGCTGCTGGCATATCCCCACGCCAGCTATCCCGCTAAACACCTCAGTACCCTGTACTACCTGGGCCTGCGGGAAGGTGCCTGACACTGGAACATCACTTCCCCTGGCTGGGCCAAACACGCGTGGTCAAGCTTTTTCATCCCTGAATGCCAGCGCGGCCGTGTACCTGGACAATAGCCGCTTCGATGCGCCCGGTAGGCTGGAGAAACTCGTACGGCAGCAGATCATAACCATGTGCGTGCCACCTGCCGTCTGGCGCATGCTGATTCAGCAGGACCTCAGTGCTCATCCGGCCAAACTGCGTGAAGCGGTCGGCGCGGACGAGCCGCTGAATCCCGAAGTGCTCGAACGGGTGCGGCGCGCCTGGGGCGTGACCATGCGTGACGGGTCCGGCCGGACAGAACCCACCACGTAGGAACCCGCCGGGGGCACCGGTGATGACGGGCAGCATAGGCCGGCCTCTGCCTGGGTACAAGGTTGTCCTGCTTGACGAACGCGGCCTAGAGGCGGACGACGGTGAAATGAACCTGCGTCTCGGAACCGCGCGGCCACTCGGGTTGATGGCTGGTTACGACGGTGGCCCCGCGCGCACGGCGTCCGCACTGGGCGACGGCACCTGCCCCACGGTCGACGTTGCGCGCCGCGATGAGGACGGCTTGCTGTTTTCTGTGGGCTGGGGGAACGACGTGTTCAAAAGCAGTAACTACATGGTCCCGCCATTTGAACTGGAGTCGTTCCTCGCCACTCACCCTTAGGGGGCGGAGGCGGGCGTGGTGCCCCGCACTCACCCGGAGCGGCTGTCCGTGACCAAGTCGTCTGTAGTCCACGCGCCCGGCGTGACGCCTTCAGCGGACGTGAGGGCGCCCTGCTGGCGTTCGGGCGCGAAGGCCTGTCTTCTCACCTGTGCATCAAGCGCGTGGAATTTACCGAATTGCCCAAACCATCAGCGGGAAGATACTCAGGGTCGAACTGGCCGCCCCTGCACGAGACGCTGTCGAACGTGGCCGACGAGGCCCCCTGGAATTCTGGGAGGAGGCTCTCCTGCCCAAGCACCCGATGCCCTCTGATCAGCACCGACAGCAGCGAAATGAGCTGAGGGTCGTTCCGGTGCTGTCGGCTCCAGACGTTCCGGTTACCCGTCCACACGAGGACCTCCATGGCACCCACGTTCCTCAGGAGTGCGCTGGACGGCTTATGAACCGTACCTCTTCATGAGCAGCCCGCCAGGTTTACCCCGCGAGAGGAGCGACGCTCACATGGGGAAGGACGTACCGCACTTCCCAGGGACCCGCCCGTCCGGTACACGTTCCCGGAGGCGCAGCATCTCAGTTTCGTGATCTGAGGCCACAAGGACCGGCTGAGGCAGGGCGCGCCGAACGCAGGCGCCGTCCCATCCACCCGATCAGTCCCGTCTCCGACCTGATCTGGTGCTTTTTATGCTGGTGGTCGCCCCGGACGTGCAGCGCGCTGATAGCCACGGAGGTCAGACAAAACTGGCCGCAGCGCCGTAGAACCCTTTGGTCATGGCTCGCGGCGAAAGGCAGCGCGGCGATCTGTGAGCCGCGCCGCGTTCTCAGGGTCACTTTTTGCGGTGTACATACGCTGGTCTGCCAGGCGCATGACGTCACTGACCGTGTCCGCTTCGTGCCGCCAGGCGATGCCCATGCTGGCACTGACACCATCAACGAACGGAATCTGCAGGCGCTCATGGGCCCACGCTTCGAACGCTTCCGGAGGCCCCGGGAAATCTGTCATGAGCAGCAGGTACTCGTCGCCGCCCATGCGGTACACGCGGCCCCAGGGTCCTGTCACGCGGGAGAGCCACAGCCCATATCCCTTGAGCAGGGAATCGCCCAGGGCATGCCCGTAATGGTCGTTGATGGCCTTGAACCCATCCAGGTCGATGAACACCATCGCGTACGCGTGACTTGCAGCGTCGATTCGGTCCAGGTCCAGGTCCAGCGCGTGCCGGTTGGGCAGCCCGGTCAGGGCGTCTGTTTTCGCTGCCTGGGTCAGGGCAGCGAGCTCATTCCCGAGCCGAATCGCCGTGTCCCGGGTGTCCAGGTACAGCAAACGCAACTCCATGACGGCCAGCACCTCCGGTGAGACAGGCACGTGAGGCACGGTGCGCAGGCGATACTCGGAGTCGTCAGAAAGGTCCAGCAGAACGCTTTGAGCGTCGTCGCAGGATTCACCGATTGAAACAACCGGGGTGTCGTCATCCTGCGTGAACAGGGCGACTCCGCGCAGCCCTGGTACGCCCTCCATGACAAGTCGCAGCAGTTCCTCTGGGGAAACAGCGGCCGTCAGGCGGCACACCAGTGCGCTCTGAGCGGACAAGGGCGCTTGCGAAGGAAGGAACGACGCAGACATACGTTGGTATTGTGCAGCCTGGACCCCACATCACTTCGTGATAAGACGCGTCGGATAAAGGATTGCTCAGGACGGCAGGTGGTGGCCGGGAAGTCACGCTGAAGTACCTGGCGCCCACCGGGCGTTCAGTGTCTTGCAGACCGTTCATGAAATCGCTCCGCGAAGGCCAGTCAACCCGTCTCTACCGGGTGTTCCCTCCAAAGGCGCTGCCGCACAGGCTGACGGAGCGGAAGCAACGGCTGTCTCACGACCTCGAACCCTACGGTGAAGCCGCGCACCCACTGAAAAATCAGAGGGCCTGGTCCCGGACCCAAGAGGCGCCTCAGCTCAACAAGTCTGTCGGCAGAGCCTCCTTGCGGTCTCATCGTCCGGCTTTCTGCTTCGCACCCAGGGCACGGCCAGACCTGAAGCGAAAGTGTTCCTCCTGTTGCTCCTGAATCTCATGTCCAGTGGCGTCACGACCGGGCCAGTGAGGCCCGTTGTCGGTCCCTTCTTTCGTGTGGCCGGAAACAGGATGACCCGGCGCGCTTTGAGAACGCCGCTGATCTTCACGGCGTAGCAGCGCCTGACGCCAGCGCACAGGTCGCTGTCACTGGTGGTGCGAAGCCGATGGGCCGCTGCCGTCTGTTCGGGGTCGATCCTGGTGCTGGAGCGCCCGGCGGACCCGCTCCATTCATGGGCCGATGCAGGGGCAATAGCGTGCGGCAGCCGGAAGGAGGTCTTCGACTCGACTGGAAGTGCGGATGTCGGGGCACGGTGCGTCAGAAGCTGGTCTGCCTGGGAGCGGCGAAACCGTTGGCTGAGCAACGCGCAGGTCGGCGGCAACAGCTGAAGGCAAGACAACAGTCAGGGGAGGGGAGGAGCCAGACTCGGGAGTAGCCCAGATATGAAAATCATTCTCCGAAATTGAGGGCTTGACAAAAATATTTTTTCAGATGTAAGCTCCACCTATCACCACCCCCGGTCCTTAGGAGGCCCTGTGACCATCTCTCCACCCGTCAGTACCGGTGGCGCTCTTGGCCGTCTGCGACAGCAGGCCACGCCGCTTTCACCCACCCTGCGCCGCGTCGCGGAGCACGTGATCCGTCACGCCGACAGTGTGGTCCACCAGACCATCACCGAACTTGCCAGTGGCGCCGGCGTCAGTGAAGCCACCGTCACCCGCCTGTGCCGCAAACTGGGTTTTGCCGGCTTTCACGCCTTCAAGATCGCCCTGGCCTCCGACGTCGCCAGCCGGGACGCCCTCCCCACCGAGGACCTCGCGCTGGACCCCGCTTCACGTCTGGTGCGTCACACCTGCCAGACCCTGGAAGACACCGCGCAGCTCATCAACCCCGGTGTGCTCGAGAGCGTGGCGCAGGCCATCGCCCGCGCTCCCCGCGTGGACCTCACCGGGCAGGGCAACAGCGGTCTGGTCGCACAGTACTTCGCCCACCGTCTGATGCGCATCGGCATCACGGCCGTGACGTACACCGACCCTCACATCGCGGCCGTTAGTGTCAGCACCCTGCCGCGCAACGGCGTGGTGATCGGAATCTCCAGCAGCGGCAGCACCATCGACACCGTGCAGCACCTGCGCCTGGCGCACAGCCACCAGCACTACACCGTGGCACTGGTGCACCGCCCCAGCAGTCCCATTACCCGCCACGCCAGTGCCGTACTGTTCAGCGCCGCGCAGGAGGACCCATTGACCGACGCCGTCCTGTCCACCATCAGCAGCCAAATGCTGATGCTTGAACTGCTGTACATGGCGGTCCTCGCTCACCGTCCCGAAGCGCACGCCATGCTGCGCGTCACCGCCGAGTCGGTCGTCGAGAAGAAATACTGAGCGTTTCCATCCCCGATAAGGAGATCACCATGAAGAAGCTGCGTCTGCTTGCCCTCGGTTTCGCTCTCACCGCCGGTACCGCCTCCGCCCAGCAACCGGTGGAGCTGCAGTTCTGGACCTGGTACCTGAGCCCCAAGTTCGACTCGTACATCAAAGACACCATTGCCGCGTTCGAGAAGGCCAACCCCGGCATCAAGGTCCGCTGGTTCGACAAGCAGGACTCCATGGTGCAGGACTTCATTGCCAGCGTGAACCTCGGCAACGCACCTGACGTGGTGAACCTGAACATCGACGAGACCATGAAAGCCGCGCAGAACGGCTTCCTGCGCGCCAGCAGCGACCTGAGCAGCCCCGCGGTGCTCGCGTCGTACTACCCGCAGAGCGTCAAGAACTTCACCAGCGGCAGCAAGGTCTACGCCTACCCCTGGTACGGCTGGCTGAATGAAGGCGTGCTGCTGTACAACCCTGACCTGTTCAAGAAAGCCGGCCTGACCCGCGCGCCGCGCAGCATGAGCGAGATGCTCAGCTACGCCAGGACCATCAAGGACAAAACCGGGGCGTACGGGTGGGTGCCCGCCCTGAAAGACCCCAACACCGCGTCGTTCCTCGGGTACTTCTACAGTGAAGGTCTGCCCGTATACACCGCCGACGGCCGCGCCGCATTCAACACGCCCGCGCACGCGGCGCTGCTTCAGCAGTACGTGACGCTCTACAAAGGCGGGTACATTCCGGAGGACGCCCTGCGCCGTGAAGCGTTCCAGATCGCCACGGAACTGTACGCTCAGAACCGCGTTGCCATGATCGTCGGTGGCCCACAGGCCCTGACCCGCATCAAGGACACCAACCCCTCGCTGTACGGCAAGACGGTCGTGACGGACGCGCCGCTCGGCAGGGCGAACGTGCAGACGGGCGGCAGCATGGCCCTGGTTGTCCCCACTGCCAGCAAACACCCCGCCGAGGCTGCCCGGCTCGCGGCGTTCATGACCAGCAACGCCAATCAGCTGGCCTTTGCGAAAGTGGTCCCGATCGTGCCCACCACCCGCGCCGCACAGAACGCCGCGCAGTTCAGGCAGAGCGGCACCGACCCGGTCGTGCGTGCCACGGCCCTGGTGGGCGCAGCCGGCCGGTTCATCAACCCCGGGTACAAGGCGCCGGGAAACAGTGACGACCTGTACAAGAACTTCAACGACAACATCGAGTCCGCGGTGATGGGCAAGAAAACCGCGCAGCAGGCATTAAGTGACGCCGCGGCGTACTGGAACGCCAACATGAAGAAATAACGCCTGTCCCTGACGGCGCCGCGGCAGCGGTCCGCCCGGCGCTGGGGCGGACCGCTGCCGCCGCTGAAGCCCCTTCCCCCTGGCGAAAGCCCCGAAGGAGACCCCGGATGCGTTTTTCCTGGCGGGACACCCTGATGTCCTACGCTTTTCTGGCCCCAGCCCTGCTGCTGCTGCTGGCGTTCACGTTCTACCCCCTGGCGTACGGCACGTACCTGGGGTTCACCGAGTACACCGGCGCGCGGTTCGCGCGGGGCCTCGGGCCGCAGTGGGTGGGCCTGCGGAACTTCCGCACGCTTCTCGCCGATCCGCTGTTCCTGACGTCACTGGGCAACAGCGTGAAGTACCTGCTGGTGGTGCCGGCCCTGCAGCTCGCGTCTCTCGCCGTGGCGGTGCTCGTCAGCCGTGAACTGCCCGGCATGGCCTTTTTCCGCGCGGCGTACTACGTGCCGGTGGTGACCAGCATCTCACTCGCCGCCGTGATGTGGGAGTGGGTGTACAACCGCGAAGGCACCCTGAACTGGGTCCTCTCGGCGCTGCACCTGCTGCCGCGCGGTGAAGCGTTCGGCTGGCTGAACAACGAGTCCACGGCGTTTCTGGCAGTGATGCTCGTGACCTTCTGGCGCGGCTTCGGGTACTACATGGTGCTGTACCTCGCCGGGCTGCAGAACATTCCGGCAGAACTGGAGGAAGCGGCCCGTCTGGACGGCGCCACACCCTGGCAGCGCTTCTGGCAGGTCACGGTGCCGCTCATGAGACCCACCATCCTGCTGTGCACCCTGCTGTCCACCATCGCCGCGCTGCGCGTGCTGGAGGAGGTGCTCGTCCTCACAGGCGGGGGACCGCTGAACTCCACGTACACCTCCCTGATGTACGTCTACTCCAAAGCCTTCCAGGGCTTCAACTTCGACTACGGCCTTGCCAGCGCGGCCGGGCTGGTCGTGGCGGTGGTCGCGCTGGGCCTGGCGCTCGTGAATTTCCGGCTGTTCGGCGACGCCCGCGGGGAACAGTCGTGAGCGCCGCCGCGACCCGCACCCACCGCCCGGCGGCCACGCCGCGCCGCTCCCCCCGCCGGCTTATTGCCACCGGGCTGCGCTACACGCTGCTGATCCTGGTGCTTCTGTTCGCAGTGTTCCCGTTTCTGTGGACACTTGCCATTGCCCTGACCGACAAGACCGCCGGCACCAGCATCTACAATTTTCCGGCCAGTCTGTTTCCCACCCGCGTGACCCTGCACAATTTCGCGGAGGTGTACCGCACCTTCGGCCTGGGCCGTTACATCTGGAACAGCGTCGCGATCACCGGCATGAGCGTCGTCGGGACCCTGGTCATCTCCGCTCTGGCCGCCTACCCTCTCGCCCGCTTCCGCTTTCCCGGCCGGACCCTGATCTTCAGCGTGATTGTCCTGACGCTGGTTCTGCCGACCGAAACGAACTTTCTCGTGAACACCCTGACGCTTCAGAAACTGCATCTGCTGGGGACGCACGTGGGCGTCGTTCTTCCCACTGTTGCTGGCGCGTTCGGGATCTTCCTGATGCGTCAGGCGTTCCTGGCCGTCCCGGCCGCCCTGCTTGAAGCTGCGCGGCTGGACGGCGCGAGCGAACTGACGATCCTGACGCGCATCATGCTGCCCCTCACGCGGCCGAGTCTCGCGGCGCTGGGAATCTTCACCGTCGTTACCACCTGGAACGCCTACTTCTGGCCGATGCTGGTGCTCTCCGGCGCGCCGGACCGGGTGCCGCTCAGCGTGGCCGTGCTCAAACTCAAGGGGCAGTTCAACTACGACCCGTTCAACATTGCCGCCGGTTCGCTGATCATGATGCTGCCCGTGCTGCTCCTGTTTCTCGCCGCGCAGCGCCTGTTCATGCGCGGCCTGGACGGAGGCGTCAAGTGAGTTCGCCCCGGCGGCGCGCGTGAACGCGGCGCGCACCCTGATCATCGACCTGCCCGGCCCGGACCTGACGCCGGAACAGGGCCGGTTCCTCGCGCGGCATGGGTTCGGCGGCGCGTGTCTGTTCGCGCGGAACATCACCACGCCCGAGCGCACCGCCCGTCTCGTGCAGGACATCCGCGACGCGCTCGGCCACGACGCTCTGATCGCCACCGACCAGGAGGGCGGCGCCGTGTTGCGGCGCCTTGACGTGCCTCACGTGCCCCCACCCATGGCGCTGGGCGCCCTGCGCGACCCGGGTGCTGCGCGTGAGGCCGGCGCGGCCGCGGCCCGCGGCCTGCTCGACCTGGGCATCAACTGGAACTACGCGCCGAGCCTGGACGTGCATGCCAATCCCCAGAACCCGGTAATCGGCGAACGGGCTTTTGCCAGCGATCCTGCCCTCGTTGCCGAACTGGGCGTCGCGTGGGCGCAGGGCAGTGAGGCCGCGGGCGTGATGAGCGCCGTGAAGCACTTTCCCGGACACGGCGACACCCATGTGGACAGCCACCTCGACCTGCCCACCGTCACGCGCTCACGCGCGGAACTCAGCGCCGGCGAGTGGGTGCCGTTCCGGGCGGCCGTGCGGGCCGGCGTGGGCAGCGTCATGACCGCCCACATCCTGTATCCCGCCCTGGACGCGGAGCGGCCAGCCACCCTCTCCCGCCCCGTCCTGACGGACCTGCTGCGGGGCGAGTGGGGCTACGACGGCGTGGTGGTCACGGACGCCATGGACATGCGCGCCATCGCCGACCGGTACCCGGACGGGCAGGGCGCCGCATTGACCCTGATGGCCGGTGCGGACGCCGTCCTCAACTGCGGGCATGGCGACCTGCACACCCATGAGGTGCATCTGCGCGCCATTGAGCGCGCCCTGCACCGCGGCGCCCTCACCGAGGAGCGTCTGCATGAGGCGCTGCGGCGTCTCGCCCAGGCCCAGCAGCGGTTTCCCGGCCGGCCCCGCCCGTATGGCGCGGCGCAGCAGGCCCGCGACAACGCGCAGATGAGCGCCTGGGCACGCGCGGCCGTCACCCGACTCGGCCGCGTGCCCCGCCTGAGCGCCGACATGGACGTGCTGCTGCTCGCCCCGGAGCAGCCTGCCGTGGGCGGCCCGTACGGCGACCGCCTGTGCGCAGACGCCCTGGCCGCCGCCCTCCGGATTCACTTTCCGCGCCTGCGCCACGCCCCGTACACCGACACCGACCTCGGCGCCGCGCGCACCCTGCTGAATGCGCACCCACACGCGCCCTCGCTGCTCGCCACACCCACCCGGTGGGCCCTGAGTGCCGCCCAACATGAACTGGCGCGGCTGCTGGCGCCACGGGGCGGCGTGCACCTCGCTCTGTGGAACCCGGAGTACGCCCGGCTCCTGCCGCTGCCTGCCCTGATCACCTACGGGTACCGGCCGGCCCAGGTGAACGCCGCCGCTCACGCCCTGCTGACGGGCGAAGCCCCTGGCGTGCTGCCGCTGGCGCCCCTCGAAGCCGGGGCCAACCCTGTCCCCTGAACGGCCAGCCCGGTGAAGAGGGGGCCGGATACTGGAGCCAAACCGTCAGGCCCGGAGGTGTGACGGGTCCCGCAGACGCCGGGGCGCTTCAGGTCCGGACGGCCTCGGCGAACCAGCGGGTAATGACGTCAGGGCGCGTGATGGCCGAACCCACCACCACGAACAGGGCTCCGCACCTCACCGCCGCTGCGGCGTCCTGCGGAGTGTTCAGGCGCCCCTCCGCCACGAACGGCAGGCCCGCCCCGCGCAGTTCCTCCATCAGCGTCCAGTCCGGTCCGGGCAGCTGCCGGCTGTACCTGGTGTAGCCACTCATGGTCGTGCTGACCACGTCCGCGCCGGCCTCGAACGCCGCCTCGGCCTCCGCCAGGGTGCTGATGTCGGCCATGACCAGCGCGCCAGCCCCGTGCACGGCGGCGATCATGCCGCCCAGCGGCTCGGGCCGGGGGCGGTTCGTGGCGTCCAGCGCGACGATCTCGCAGCCCAGCCGGGCGAGCCGCACCGCTTCGTCCGCGGTGGGGGTGATGTAGACCTCCGTGTCGTCGCGGTCGGTCTTGGTCAGGCCGATGAGGGGCAGGGACGTGACGGCCCGCACGGCCTGCACGTCCGCGAAACCCTGGATGCGCAGGCCCGCGGCGCCGCCGTGCGCGGCGGCGAGGGCGAGCCGGCTGATGATGAAGGAGTCACGCAGCGGGCTGTCCGGATTCGCCTGACAGGACACCACCAGCTGGCCCCGCAACTGCTCCAGAACGCCCCGCTCAGGCATGAGGGGTCCGGTCTTGAGGCGTGAGGCGACCTGCCCAGGCACAGGCAGAACTGCGGAGGGTGCTGCGGCCGGCGCCTGCAGCGCGGGGAACCCAGCCCTCGGCCGCGCGGACGGAACGCAAAGTGCCCCTGCGCCAGGCTGGCGTCTGGGCAGGACACCCGCGCCGCGCGGGAACGTCGCTCCGGGCAGGAGAGGAAGGGCAGGGAAGCGAAAGGAATCTGTGAAGTTGCATGACACCTCAGGCGGAATGGAAAACTCTGGAGGGGAACGGGGCAGACGCTGCACTGCCTCTCACCCCTGAAGCGGCCTTGCGCCAGCAGGGCACAGGGACAGTCGAACGCCCCCAGTATGGAGAGTCGACGCGCCCCTGGCGTGACGGTGATGTGGAGTCCAGGAGACCGGCTGTCGAGAGCACAGGCGTCACCCGATCTGTTGCCCGTGACGCTTGCACCGTTCACCACGGGATCGGAGGCCAGCGCAGGACCTGAGAGCCCCGCCGGCCCGGTCCAGTCCGTTTCCTTGAGGGCGTCGCCGGTGCGCTGGCCCAATGACCTTCGAGGACAGTGCGTGAACCCCGCCAGAAGAAAGGCGGCGCGTTCCGATCAGCTCTCTTCCCGCTGACGGGGACGCACCGGAAAGTCACCGAATCGCGCTGATTCAGCGGGTACGGGTGACTTTGCTCAGCAGCGGCGGGGCGTCCGGGTTCAGGCCCCGGACTGCCGCCAGCGCTCCAGCAAACAGGTAGAACCCCAGCGCGCTGCCCACCGGGTCCGTGACCGCGTGGCCTGTGGTGGCGGTCGGCACGGCGCTCCCGGCGCCCGGTCCCAGCGTGCGGACGTCCGCACTGCCTGCGACCAGCGCCGCGTACGCTTCGCCGACCGAGTCTGCGGCTGCGTCGGCCGGGACGAACCCCAGCACCGGCACCCCCTCGGCCAGCAGGCGTTTCGGCCCGTGACTGAACTCCGCGGCCGAGTACGCCTCCGCATGCACGCCACAGGTTTCTTTCAACTTCAGCGCCGCTTCCTGCGCCACGCCCATGTGCAGCCCCCGGCCCAGCACCACCAGCCGCTCCACGAACCGGTACCGTTCCGCGAGGTCCTGCGCCGCCGCTTGTGCGTCCAGCGTCGCCCTGAGCATTTCCGGCAGGCCTTCCAGCGCGCGCCGCAGGGCCCTGTCTCCCGAGAGCGACGCGATCACCGGCAGCAGCGCCGTGAGACTACCCAGGTAGCTTTTCGTGGCGGCCACCGCACGTTCCTCCCCGCACTGCAGCGGCACCACGAACTCCGCCTCCCGCGCCAGATCACTGTCTTCCACGTTGACCAGCGCCACCGTCAACGCACCGGCCGCACGGGCCACCCGTACGTTTTCCACCACGTCGGGACTCGCGCCGCTCTGTGACACCGCGATCATCAGCGCGCCCCGCAGGTTGAGCCGCGCGCCATACAGGGTGTGCACACTCGGAGCCACGCTGCCAACCGGCAGGCCCAGCTGCGTTTCCAGCGCGTACTTCAGCACGGTGCACGCGTGATCGCTGCTGCCCCGGGCAATCGTCATCGCGAAGGCCGGGCGGCGCGCTTCGATGGCGCGGGTCACCTCCCCGATCACCGCGCCGTTCAGGGCACCCTGCCGTTCCACCACCTCTGGCGCTTCCCGCGCCTCCTGCACCATCATGGACTCACCTGCGCTCATGCTTCCTCCAACACCGGCTGTCCGGCCACAAATACCTGAAGAACGTTCATTTCAGCGTCCAGCACGGTCAGGTCTGCCCGCAGGCCCGGGGTCAGGGTGCCCCGGTCCACCAGCCCCAGGGACCGGGCGGGCGCGCCGCTCGCCATCCAGCTCGCCGAGTGCAGCGGCACCCCACCCTGAACGGCGCGGCGGACGGCGGCGTCCATCGTCAGGACGCTGCCCGCGAGCGTTCCGTCCTCCAGGGTGGCGCGTCCGCCGCGGACCATGACGACCTGCCCGCCCAGTTCACTGTCCCGGTCTCCCTGACCGGCGGCACGCATCGCGTCCGTGACGAGCATCACCCGGTCGCGGCCGGCCGCCCACGCAAGCCGGAAACTGGTCGGGTGAACATGAAAGCCGTCCAGAATGATTTCCAGGAACGCGCGGGGGTCGGCCAGCAGGGAGCCCGCTGGCCCGGGCACCCGGCCCTCAATGCCGCCCATGGCGTTGAACAGATGCGTCGCGCAGGTGCGTCCACCTTCTGCGTGCACGGCGTCCAGAAAGGCGGTCACGGTCTCAGCGTCCGCCCGCGTGTGACCCACACCCACTCGAACGTCCGCCTCAACGAACGCCCGTGCGGCGTCGGGCGCGCCCCTGACCTCCGGAGCCAGAGTCACTGCCCGCACCACGCCGAGCGCCAGGACCTCACGCACAAGCTCAGGCGTGGCGTTCACCGCGTATGGGGGCTGTGCGCCCAGGCGCTGGGGGCTGATGAACGGCCCCTCCAGATGGGCACCCAGAACGTCCGCACCGCCGTGAACGCCGTCCATCATCACTTCACGCACTCCGTGGAGGGCCGTGAGCACCTGTGGCCACGGCGCGGTCATGGTGGTGGGCAGCAGCGAGGTGGTGCCGTGCCGCGCGTGCATCTGCGCAAGGGTGCGCACACCCGGCGCGCCGTCCATGGTGTCGCCGCCGCCGCCGCCGTGCACGTGCGTATCCACAAACCCTGGAAGGATGAACAGTCCCGGTGGCGCATGGTCCGTCGGGGTGACCTTCTCGAGCGTGGGACCGAACAGCACCTCGCCGGGGCGGACTTCGCCGGGCAGCACCAGCTGGCCCCGCAGCGTGCGGGTCAAGCGACCACAACTCCGGAAGGGCCGCAGGACCGCAGGAGCCCGAAGGGACCGGTCGTGAAGAGCGTCCACGGGACGCCCGGATGAATCAGGCAGGTGCGGTGCGTGGACGTGCGCGTGGCAGTGGGCTGGAGCATCGGAGAACCTCTGGAGGCGGAGAGGAGTGGGGCGCCATGATGTTTCACTACGCTTGAGCCTGCTTTCAAGGGCAAAGGGCTGGTCGGATGGGTGCGTCGGGCCCGGTGAGCTGACCGCGGACGCCTCCCGAGAAAGCCGGTATGACCAGACCAGAACGGCCGGGGCCGACACCTGCCACCATAGTTATGAAAAATATTCTTGTCAATAATCAACGAGAATGAAACTTTTTCTCTGAATTACATCCGTAAAGAATGTTCATGAGACGCGGCCACAGCCCGGCACGCCCCCTGCAGGAGGCCGCACTTTCCGAGGAAGGAACTCACGCTGACCTTCTCCGGTTGTGAGAGGCGCCTGCCGAGAACCAGCATTGACCCCCGGCAGACCACTGGTGCGTCTGTCTGCGGATGAGGCTGCTTCCCAGCCGCGGAGGAGTACGCTTTAAGCGTGGATACGGAGCACGTGACGGTTCAGGTCCGCCAGGCTGTCGCAGTCGCGCAGGCAGGTGCGCCACCCGACGTCACGCTGGGCGCCATGGTGGAGCAGAGCGGCGCTGTGCGGCTAACTGTTCTGCGCGCTGGCTGCGGCGCCACCACCTACGTGTTTCCGGAGGTGCTGACTGTCGCGGGCGTCCTGGAAACAGCGCTGCAGGGTCTCCTGCGCCGGGCATCGACCGGGTCCCTGCGGCCCTGCGGACCCAACGGTGAATTGCCGTTGTAACTCGTGAGAGAAGGTTTTCCCTTTTGAAGTGTCGATCCTGGTGTCCCCCAGCTTTACACACGTCTGGAGCCCCTGAGCATTCGGTAACGGGCGACTAACCTGATTTCTAAGGCCCGACCAGTCTATGAGAAGGCCGCTCGCCGTGCGCCTCACACCCACAAGACCATTGACGGTGAGACGGAACCCAGTGGTAGGGGAGAGGGGCGTCCAACTCCTGATAAACGGACGCGCAAGCGGGAGGGAAGTCGGTCCGCGGAACCGTTCAAGTTCGTTCACCTGCCCCCAGCCAACTGGGAACAGCTTCCCGGCTCCCTGCTGTATGTGCACGGCAGCCGGCCCTGGGTGAATGCCAAGAGGCCTGAAGTCTCCACCCCCCGTTACCGGAAATCCGGCGGCATGAAAGGCAGGAAGACCTTCGAACAGAGGCACTTGCCCACGATGTGAAGCCAGTGCTCTGAAGTCAGGCAGACCCGGAGGAGACAGCGGGCAGGCCGCTGGCACGCCCACCACCGTTTCCCGACCTCATCGCCACAAGAGGGAAACGCCGTTGGCACGACGTCCTGCGGACAGGGTTGAATTCACGCAGAGAACCTGTTTCTGCTTCTGGGTCCTCTCCTTTGCCTCAGCTGAGAACCGGACCTCCCTAGGGCTCCCGGACCCGTGGGCTCAGTGAGCAGAGCCCCATCCCCTCTCTTCATTTCTAGATGAGTTGCTTCTTCCGGCGTCTCTTGTGCTCATACATCCGCTCATCTGCACGCGTGATCAGCTGGGGCAGCAACTGACCGTCATCTGGACAGAAAGCGGCGCCTACACTCGCTCCACACCCCACCAGTTCCGGCAGGCGGCGGACCCGGTCGGAAGCGGCCTGCACCCGGTTCAGCATGCTCTGCGCCTGCTCCTGCCGGCATCCGGGCAGCAGCACCACGAACTCATCGCCACCCAAACGGAACACGAGGTCATGCCCCCGGAAACACTCCTTCAGGGCCCGCGCGAACTCCTGTAGCAGCAGGTCCCCGCAGTCATGACCGAACGTATCGTTGACCACCTTCAGGCCGTCCACGTCGATACTCAGCAGCCCGAAGGGCTCCGCCGATCTCAGGCTGAGGTCCTCCATGGACCGGTTCAGCGCGCGGCGGTTACCGAGACCGGTCAGGGGGTCAGTGAGTGACGCGAGTTCAACCTGCCGGAACCGGCCCTGCCGTTCCCACGCAACGCGTACCGTCCGGGCAGCAGCACCGAGCAGCGCCCGGTCCTGCTGAGACCACGACCTGGCAGGTTGAGGGCGCGCGCCGACCATCAGGAACTGCGTGTCCTGCGCCGTAGCCAGCGACACCCAGGCCACACTGCACTGTTGCGCATCCTCAGTCGCCGGACTGTCGAGGATGGTGACGGTCTGATCAGGTGCAGCGGCTGACTCCAGCCACGGCTCCCCTTTCGGTACGTCCCAGTCGTTCCAACTGGATGCCTGTGGTGGCCAGGCCGTGACCACCTCCGCCTGGTCGTCCCGTACCAGCAGCACGCTGGCCCGGTTCATCTGCAGTGCCGGCCCCAGCAGATTCAGCACCTCGGCGGCCGTGGCTGAGGGGTCGAACTCACTTTCCACGAGCGCGGAGATGGTTAACAGTGTCTGTGCAAAGGACGCGGCGTTCTGCGCCTCCTGGTGTAACTCGGCCCGCTGCAACGCTGCAGCGACAGAACGTGCCGCCGTTTCGAGCAGCACCCTTTCCCGCAGAACCCAGGGCCTGGCTTCTCCGGAGCGGGCAGCGCACAGCACCTGCGTGACAGGCCCGTCGCCAGCGGGGAGCGGCACCACCGCCACACTCCGGGGCCCCAGCGCGGCAAAGGGAGGCAGGCGCGCCTCGGTCAGGTACACCGCGCGGCCTCCCAGAGTCTCCCAGATCGGGCCTTCATTGCGCTCAAGCGTCAGGTCAGTGTGGGCAGCCGCACCACTGGGCAGATCACCTGAAGTCTTCTGCAGCACGAACCGTTCCCCATCACGGCGGTACAGTGTGAGCCACCCCAGGTCCATCGACTGCGACAGCAGGCTCAGTGCGCGCCGGGCCACCCCCTCAGGCGTCTGCTCCTGCTCCAGTCCGTGCGAGAGTGCCGCCAGAGTCCAGACAGTCTGTTCATTCAGCTTCTGCTCGGTCAGGTCTGTGATCGACGCAATGGCGCCAGTCCGGACGCCGCCGATCACGCGGGGCGTCTCCGTGATGAGGACAGGCACTGCCGTGCTGTCAGTGCGCCGCAACTGCGCCTCGTACGTGCTTGTCTCGCCGGCTGCGCACCGCTCCGCCGCTTCACGAAGAATCAGGTGCTCATCAGCGAACGCCACGTCAAATGGAGTACGCCCCAGCAGAGCGTCCGGGTGCAACCCGACCATCTGGGCGTAGGCAGGGTTCACGTACTCAAACCGACCCTGCGCATCGGTCACGGTGAGGCCCTGCGCCGCCGTGGTCATCACCTGCTGCGCGAAGTCCCGTTCTGTGATCAGGTCACCCTGAACCCGGCGGATTCGCCGGTCGAGCGGCCGGAACACCCCCTGCCCAAGAACCACCAGCAGCACAATGACGCATAGAAGCCGCACTTTTGCGTCGGCATTCATGCGGCGAATGTGTTCGTCGCCGTCATCTTCCAGTTTGGCGATCGCTTCATCCAGCACGCTGATGAGGGAGCCTGTTGCCTGATGCTCCAACCAGCGGACGTCTGAATTCCGCCGCTTTAACTGCCCGTCCGGAGTCAGGAGGATGCTGTTCGCGGCCGCCAGGTAGCCCTGGACCTCAACGTCCAGCCGCACGAAAAGCGGAACGGCTGTGTCCTGCGGGTCGTTCAGCGCTGTGGCCTGTACCCAGGCGCCGTGGCCGTCGCGCATGCCAGCGACACTGCGCTTCAGGCGTGCGCGCGCCTGTTGCCGGTCCTCATGAGACAGCGCCGTGACCAGCTGCCATGCGTGTCTCGCAACCTCTTCGGCATACACGCGCTGCCGGTCCGTGATATTCATCACCGAAATCTCTGCCAGCAGCCGGCCGGTGTCCCGTTCCAGGCTCGCGTTGGACCACACGCCGATCAGGGCGATAGTGGCCAGCACCCCCCACGCCACGCGGCGAAGATTCGGCATTCCGGCAGAGACCATGCTGCATGTTAGAAAGACTGGTCTCACAAAACGCCGACAACATGGTCGTATCACGGTCTTCACCTGGCAAACGAACCGGTCCACTGAACTCGTCGGTGGCGTTCAGCCTCTCAAGGCGCAGGAGACAAACACCGCCGTTCTCGAATGAACCGCGGAACTACCAGTTCCAGAGGAGCCGCGGAACAGAAAGTGCCCCTGACCTCGTCCGGCGTGAAGCTCAAGCTCTTTTCGCTGCGAGGCACAACAGCGGCAGCGCAAGGAGCGGACTCTGGCCCGGCAGGAGAAGAGGCTGACGGGAACCGGGGCAAACGTACAGAGTCTGGGGGCTGCTCGTCACGTGACGAGCAGCCCCCAGAACTCCTCAGCTGAAGGCCGCTACAGTGGCGCCCATGATCGTGGCCTTTGTCAACCCGGACCGAACGCTGCTGCACGAGGAACCCAGCGATGACCAGTTGCGCCTCAGCAGCAACCTATCCACCCTGCTGCGCGACGCCGAACTCATTCCCGTCAGTGGATTGGACGAGGAAGGGCTCTTGACCATTCCGGCGGCCTTCACCTCCTGGCAGGTGCTGCTGCACGGCGCGGTGGTCGTCACCCCTGAAGGAATGGAGGATCCTGCCTGGCGACGTCTGACGCTGGAAACACAGGCGGCCGCAGCCGAAGCACTAATGATGGCAGGGCAGGCCGCACAGCATGTCAATGCCCTGAACCAGCTGAATCTTGACGTCACACTTACCGAACGAAATGGCAGGCCCCTGCTGGTGACCCTTCGCCATCCACACGCCCTGGAACTGGCCATTAACCAGGCGCAGGCCATGCTGACGGACTGGCTGCGCGACGGCCCGTTCCGACTTCACCTGCGCCTGACCCGCACGCCCTCTGAGCTGACCCTGCTTCCCCGGGATCTGCGCCCCGAACTGGCCGTGAACTACCTGCTCGGCCAGCTTTCGCCTGAGCTGACGGTTGGCCTCAGTGCCCATCCGGATGACGCGGCGTTTCTCAACCTCTGCGACTACGCTCTCGTCCCTGGCCAGAGCACCCTGCTGGGCAGCCCCCAGGACAACGAAGACGCTTAGCCTGCCCAGCAGAGAGGAGGACACTGCGTCAGGCCGCGTTCTCCTCAAGAGGGTTTGAATTAACGCCTCAGCCCAGCAGGGTCTGCAGCTGACGCAGCAGCTTTTCCGCCCTGGCCCGGCGGTCAGGCTCCAGCCTCTCCAGCAGCCTCCGGTCACGCAACTGACGAGCCACACTGACGAACACGTCACCACTGTCTGACGGACCACCCGTGACTTTCAGACGCAACTGGGCAACCGTCGCGCCCGACAGGGCCTCGTCCACGAGTGCTGCACGCTGGCCTGGATCCGGCACGCGAGCGAGGATCAACGCTTTGCGGTAATCCAGACCCGTCCGCACAGCCTCCTGGAGGTCCTCTGGCAGGTTCAGCAGCGCGGCGCGGTTGCGGATGAAGGACCGCCAGGTTTCCCGGCCCAAAGCTGTGAACGCCGCGTCAAGACGTTCAACGCGTTCAGGATCACTGTCGGGTCGCCGGTCCAGGGCGAACATTCGCGCCACCGTCTGGTCTTCGGGCAGTTCCAGAATCGCGGCGGCCACCTGCAGCCGGGCACGCACCTCCTCCATGACATTCAGGTTCTCACGCTGCAGATTCTCGACCGCCGCCGCCATCCTGGCTTCCTGATCGTTCAGGTGCCGGATCAGCACCGGCACCTCGGTCAGGCCCGCCTGCCGCGCCGCCCGCCAGCGCCGCTCACCTGCCACGATCTCGTACCGCCCGCCGGGACGCGGCCGGACCAGCAGAGGTTGCAAGACGCCCTGATCCCGGATACTGCCCGTCAGATCTGCCAGGGCATCCGGACTGAAGTACAGGCGGGGCTGAAACGCGCCGGGCTCCAGCAGGTCTGTGCTGAGCGTCGCCGTGGCCGGCTGGTTCAACGTGTCCATCCCGCCCACCAGGCCCGTAAGGCGCGCACCAATAGCAGGACGAGCACGGCTTTTCACTGCCGGACCCCCTGCGCCACGTCCAGCGTCATTCCGGTTGCCACGGCAATCTCCTGCGTCACCCGCAGAACGTCCTGATGCACCGGGCTGTTCGGTGCGTACACTCCCACTGGCTGTCCGGCGCTCGCACTGTCATTCCATACAGCGCCGCGGTCCGGGATGGGACTGGCCAGCGGTGTGAGAATGTCCTTTAATGCCGCGTACGCTTCGCGGTCGTGCGAACGCCGCGCGTCATACAGCGTGGGCACATACAGCGCGACCGTGAGGTCAGGCCGGAGTTTCCGGTAGGTCGCCATCGCTTCAGCCAACCCTGCCAGCGCATTCATTCCTTTTTGCCGCGTTGGCACAGGCACCACAAGATGATCGGCCGCCAGGGCGCCCAGAATGGACAGTTGCCCAAGGCTGGGTGGACTGTCGATCAGCACCGTGTCGTACCGGTCGCGCCATTCGTGTAGCGCCTGACGCAGGTGAAGATGCGCGCCCACGACGCCCATCATCTGGCCTTCAGCCAGGGCTAGAGAGACGTCACTGGGAAGCAGATGCAGACCATGCGCCCTGACGGGCTCAGGCAGCGCGTCGCCCCGCGTGGCTGTGTCATAGATGGTCTGATCGCGGGTAACGCCACTGACCCCGAGCCAGTCCGTCAGATTTGCCTGCGGATCCAGGTCAATCAGCAGGACACGTTGACCAGCGTGCGCGAGGGTATACCCCACGTCCCGGGTGAGGCTGGACTTCATGACCCCGCCCGCATGGTTGAACAGTGTGAGTGTCAGCATTGCTGCTCAGCGTATCGTGCCCAGCACGCAAAATCACGCGTTTGCCTCACACCTGCGGAGGAAGGCGCACTATCGGACAACTTGAGCCGTTCGGACAACTTGCGCCGTTTTGGTGTTTTGATGACTCCATTCCACCCCTGGGGCGCTTTAAGTTCAGTACGGCCGTCGTCTGGAGCGATCATTTTCTGGTGATTTCATACGATCCTTGACTCGATCAGTCGAGAGGAATCGTGATCGCTGCACACTGGTCGGGTCACTCGTGCGCAGAATACAGCGCCGACACCCCAATAACAGTTCCACGAAGGAAAATCACATTCATGTCAGGTGAGGCAGGAGGCAGGAGGCAGGGGGGGCGGGGGGCAGGTGTGGAGCGGAAAGACAGATGTTCGGTGTCGGAAAACGAAAAAACGATAGAAAGCCTTTCTGAAAGCCACCTCATTCTTGCCCACATCATCTTTTAGTTAACTTTACTGCGTTCGTTCTGCCATAAGACAAAATTTAACTATCGGACAACTTGCGCCGTTTGGTCGTCACGAAGCCTCGGACAACTTGCGCCGTTTGATGAGATTATGCCCTGAATAACGATGTTTTCTTACTTCCGTCCCATTGCGCATTCGGCTATCGGACAACTTGCGCCAAAACACCCTGAACTATCGGACAACTTGCGCCGTTTTTCTCCACAGGGCACGGACAACTTGCGCCGTCTCCAGAGTCAACCTATCGGACAACTTGCGCCGAAAGTATCGGACAACTTGCGCCGTTCCTGCCTGGGGCACGGACAACTTGCGACGAAAAGGCCTTAAAACTATCGGACAACTTGCGCCAAACTATCGGACAACTTGCGCCGTTTGCATCGTTTTTTACTGTTCAGCACGCAAGTCACCCCGGCTGCTTGTTGTTGTCAACATATATTCTTTAAACAGAAAAGATCTAAAAGATAAACAACAAACACGGGGAGGGGGCAGTGGCAGACAAGGGAATCAAACGCTTTGACGAGCTCAACATCGCCCGGTTGAGTCTCATCAGCGTTCAGGAGCGCATCCCCGCGGACTACCGTGACTGGAGCGTGGAACTCGAAGACGGAGACCGCCGCTACCGCGTGACCTGCCAGGCTCTGCCCGAGTACGGGGTGCCCCACGGAATCGACACAGACATCAGCGCCGCGCTGGTCAACCTGTACATCGACCAGGGTTCACCTCCCGACGGTACCGTCACGTGTACGCCCTATCAACTCCTCCAGATGGCCGGCCTGGACACCAGCGGGCGGTATTATGCGGCTCTGGATGAAAGCCTGAAACGGCTTACCACCACCACGTACTTCATCTCCGAAGGGTGGCGCGATCATCCCAGAGGGCGCTGGACGAACGTCAACTTCCGGTACATTGACCGCATCGAATTCACCTCGGGTGAAGCGGAAAAACTGGATGCCAGCAGCGTGCTGCGCATCACACTGCCTCAGGAAATTGCCCGCAGCGTGCGCGCCGGCTACATCAAGTCACTGGACCTGTCGTTCATGCAAACCCTCAAGCGCCCTCCCACCCGGGCGTTGTACCGTCTGCTGGACGCGCAGCGCCGCGACCCCGAAAACCCGGATGCGGTGGCCATGGCGTACCAGGTGGGGCTCATGGAGTGGGCAGAAGCCTGCAAGATCGTTACTGATCGGCCCAGCATGGCGCAGCGAACCCTGGACGCCGCCCACGAGGAACTGATCGAAAAGGGATTCCTGAAAAACGTGGAGTACCTGGGGCGCGGCAAGAAGAAACTCCTGCAGTACACCTTCGGCGAAGCGTTCATTCCGCCGGATCCAGCGCTGCTGCAAGAACTTGCGGATCTGGGCGTCACACAGACGCGTGCCCTGCAGCTGGTGCGTGAACATGGTGAGCAGACGGTGGACGACGCAGTCGTGCGGTGCAAGGCAATTCTGGCGGCCGGGTACAAGCCCCGCTCCAAACCCGCTTTTTTTGTGGACGTCCTGAAAAATCCAGGCAAGTACCTGTTGCCCGAAGGGGTCACGCCGCCTCAAAAACAGGCCACCAAGGCCCAGCAGGCCTCGCGGAGGAGTCCGGTACAGCCGACGCTTTTCGAGGCCCCTTCCCGGCCTCCTGAAAAGGAACCTGATGAGGAGACCCGCCTGAAGGTGATGCCGCGCGAACGGCAGGTCGAGGAAGTCATGCGTACACTGACGTTCCTGCTCCGCAACGACCTGAAACTCCAGGAACTCGACACGCTGCGCCTGGCGCTGGACGAAGGCCTCGAAGATCCGCTTGAAATCAAAGCGTGGGCGATCAAAGGCATCAGCGGCGGACAGAAGAGCGCCGTGGTGCGTGACCTGCGGACCCGACTGCAGTTGAGTGCTCTGCCGCCGCAACGTCCACGCCCCTGACGGTCACGGGCCCAGCCGGGCGCGCCGCAGCAAGGGCCTTCCTGCGGGATATGCCGCTCCTGGCACGCTACGGGTTTAGACGGCATATGCGTGGGCGGACCCTCGGGGCTTGACCGGAAAGTACGCGAAAGCGCGCCGGCCCCGCGCTGGGAAGTCGTGCCGAACGGTCGTGAGTGGTGGGGGCAGAAGGGCGGTTTCCACTGTGTCGTCATGGCCGACTACCGTCATGTCCGCGGGCCCGCTCACCTCCAGAGTCCTCCTCTGACCGTTGACAGGCCGCAGACCGGGCAACGATCAGAGCAGGCCAGCAAGGTCATGACTGCCCTGGCGCCGCGAGCCAGGACCAGTTCGCAATTCGCCGGGGACTGGCCCTGCCGTACAGGAAAGGTGCGCGCCGGCCGCTCCGCCAGGAGCATGCAGGCCGGAGGTCAGGGGGCCGGGATCTCGCAGGTGCTGAGCAGTGGGACCGGTACCGAGGTGGTGAGCCGGCAGGCCACTCGGGACCAGGCCGTGCGCCAGGACGGCATGACCATACTGGTTAGATCCAGGAAGCCAGGCAGGTGAATGAAGCTGCCGGCTTCAGGAAGGTTATTCCAGTCGACGCGTCCATGCCAGAAGTGCCGGCGCTCGGGAGAGGGAGGACCCGGCGTGAATTTTGCATGGGTGGTGGGCGCTGCGGTGAAGGACCTTCAGGTATCCGTCAGGTGACGAAGTGTGGGTGAGGAGGGCAAGGGGTCAGGCCCGGCCTCCGGTACAGAGGGCCAGGCCTGCTGGGACGTCGTTTAGTGAAGGCGCGCTTCCAGGTGGCTGCGCAGTTCTTCCAGCTCCGTCCGGCGCCGTGGGCGGGGCGCTCTCACCGGGAGGTCCTCACGCACTTGCCCGCCGGAAAGGAGCAGAACGCGGTCGGCGAGTTTCAGGGCCTCGTCGAGGTCGTGCGTGACGAGCAGGGTGGTGGCCCCCGTTTCGCTGAGCAGGTGGTCGAGCAGGTCGTGCATGGAGGCGCGGGTCAGGGCGTCGAGCGCACCGAACGGTTCGTCGAGCAGCAGCAGGTCCGGTCGGTGCGCCAGAGCGCGGGCGAGCGCAACCCGCTGGCGCTGCCCGCCGCTCAGTTCGTGTGGATAGGCCTGTTCCCGTCCCTGCAGGCCCACGCCACGCAGCGCGGCGCTGGCGTGCTCACGTTCGGCGCGGGTCAGGCCCAGCGCGGCGTTTTCCAGGGCGCCCAGCCACGGCAGCAACCGGTCTTCCTGGAACATCACCCGCACGCGCGCTGGACTGTCACCGGCAGCCTGCACGCGCACCTCGCCGCTGTGCGGCGTGAGGCCAGCCAGGGCGCGCAGCAGGGTGGTTTTGCCGCCGCCGCTCGCACCGATCAGGGCCACGCGTTCCCCGGGCGCGATGTGCAGCGTCAGGTCATGCAGCACCCGCGCCGCGCCGTACTGCACGCGCAGGTGGTGCAGGTGCACGCCCGCGCCGCGGGCCTGCGGCGCGGCGGTGGGGGCAGGGGCCGTCTGCGCCGCTGTCATGCGCGGCCCTGCCAGGGGAGCAGGTGGCGCTCCAGCGCGCGCACCAGCAGGTCGGCGGTCTTGCCAATCAGGGCGTAGATGAGGATGGCGAGCACAATTACGTCCGTGCGGAAGAACTCGCGGGCGTCCATGGCCAGGAACCCGATGCCGCTGCTTGCTCCGAAGGACTCACTGACGACCAGCGCCAGCCAGGAGATGCCCAGCGCGTAGCGCACGCCAACCAGCACGCCCGGCAGTGCGCCCGGCAGGGTCACGCGGCGAAAGGTGTCCAGGGGGCTCAGGCCGTAGACCCCCGCCATTTCCTTCAGGCGGCCGTCGATGCTGGTTACGCCGTGCAGGGTGTTCAGGTACACCGGGAAGAACGTGGCCAGGGCAATCAGGAAAACCTTGCCGCTCTCGCCGATGCCGAACCACACGATCACCAGCGGAATGAGCGCGAGGTTCGGGATGGTGCGGATCATCTGGAAGGGTGTGTCCAGCAGCAGGTTCGCCACGCGGAACGTGCCGGTCAGGATGCCGAACGCAAACCCCAGGCCGCCGCCGACCAGGACGCCCAGCCCGGCGCGCTGCAGGCTGACGAGAAAGTGGTGGCCCAGCGCGCCGCTGCGCGCCAGTTCCCACGCGGCGCTCAGCACCGCGCTCGGGGCCGGCAGCACGCGGGGGTTCAGCCAGCCGGTCTGCGACGAGAGTTGCCACGCGGCGATCAGCATCAGGGGCACCAGCCAGCGCACCCATTCGCCGCTGCGTCCGTCTGCGCCGGGGGCGCGGCGCAGTCGCCGTGGCCGGGGTGCGCGCGTCGTGGCGGCCGGTACGGTGTCCTGGGGCGCCTGAACCTGCGTCATTTGAGCCCCAGCGTGGCCAGCGCAGACCGGAAGGCCGGCAGGGTCACGTAGGTCTGCGGACCGAACACCACGTTGCGTGGCAGGACGCCCGCCTCCCGGAACGCCACGGAGAGGGACTGCAGGGCGCGGGTGTCACTGGCGCGGAAGGGCCGGATGTTAAAGCGGCTTTTCGGAATGGTGATGGCCAGCACGCTTTTCGGGATGCCGAGTTCGTCACTGAGCTGCGAGATCACGGTGGCGCGGTTCACGTTGGCCCAGTTGGCGGTGCTTTCCAGCTCGGCCAGCAGGATCTGCAGCGCACGTTTCTTCTCGGCATCCTTCAGAACCGCACTCGGAACCAGGTGGTACCCGTCGCCGCGGCCCAGGCCGGTGTGATCACGCAGAACGCGCGCCCCGGTGCCCTGAAGAGCAGTGGTCAGGAACGGGTCCCAGATGACCCAGGCGTCGATACTGCCGTTCTCGAACGCGGGGCGCGCGTCGGGCGGCAGCAGGGGCACGAGCGTCACGTCCTTGAAACTCAGCCCGGCACTCTGCAGGACGCTGAACAGGAAGGCGTGGGCGCTGGAGCCGCGGGCGACGCCGATGCGTTTGCCTTTCAGGTCGCCGACCTTCTGAATGGTGGAGGTGTTCGGCACGATGACCGCCTCGGTGGTGTCGGCGGTGTTGACGCTGACCCCCACGTACTTCAGGTCCGCGCCGCCCGCCAGGGCAAACACGCCCGGGGCGTTGCCGACACTGCCGAAATCCACCGCGCCGGCGTTGGCTGCCTCCAGCAGGGGCGGGCCGGCAGTGAACAGCACCCACCTGAAGGTGATGCCCTGCGCGGCGTAGCGGTCAAGCGTGCCGCGCGCCTTGAGGATGTTGGGAATGCCGCCTTTCTGGTACCCGATGGTGAAGGTCACGGCGTTCGCGGCGTTCAGGGCGGACAGGGTCAGGGTGGTCAGGATGAGGGTGCGTTTCATGAGGACTCCTTGAGGCGCCTGGGGTGCAGGTGAGGTGGAGAGGCAGGGGGATGCGGCGCCTGCCCCTCCCGTGGAGGATCAGCGGCTGCGTGACGCGTCAGATGCTGCGGAAGCGCCCCACGGGTTCCGGAACGGGCGTGGCGGTGTGGCTGAGCGTCTGCGCGTCCCGCGGCGTGAAGACCGGACTGGTGCGGCCCAGCGCGGGGAACAGCAGTTCCGCCACCCGGTACGCTTCCTCGAGGTGGGGGTAGCCGCTGAGGATGAAGGTGTCCACGCCGAGCGCCTGGTATTCGCGCAGGGCCGCGGCGACGTTCCCGGGGTTACCGACGAAGGCGGTGCCGGCCCCGCCGCGCACGAGCCCGACGCCAGCCCAGAGGTTCGGCCCGACGCGCAGCGACGCGCGGGTGCCGCCGTTCAGGGCGCTCTGGCGGCGCTGGCCTTCGGAGCCGCTGTTCACGAACGCCTGGTGCGCCTGGGCGATCTGCTCGTCGCTGATGTCCTCGATGAGCTGCTCGGCGGCGGCCCAGGCCTCGTCCTCGGTTGGTCGGACGATCACGTGGGCGCGCAGGCCGAAGCGCACGGTGCGGCCGTGCCGGGCGGCCTCGGCGTGCACCCGGTCGAACTTCGCAGCGACCTCGTCGGGCCGTTCGCCCCAGCTGAGGTACACGTCCGCGTGCTCGCCGGCCACCCGCAGGGCCGGGTCGCTGCTGCCGCCGAAGTAGATGGGCGGGTAGGGACGCTGCACGCTGGGGAGCAGGGCGCGCCCGTCAGTGAGGCTCAGGTGATCGCTGTGGTGCGTGACCGTCTCGCCGCGCAGCAGGGCGCGGAAGACGCCCAGCCACTCGTCCGTGAGGGCGTAGCGTTCGGCCTGGGTGAGGTTCAGGCCTTCAAAGTCGAACTGGCCGCTGCCCGAAACGATGTTCAGGTTGATGCGTCCGCCGCTGATCCGGTCAAGCGAAGCGGTCAGGCGGGCGGCCAGAACCGGGGAGTAGAGGCCGGGGCGCAGCGCGACCAGGAAGCGCAGCTGCCGCGTGAGGCTGGACAGGGCGCTGGCGAGAATCACGGTGTCCTCGTTCGTGCCGCCGGTGGGCAGCAGCGCTCCGTCGAAGCCCAGGGCGTCGGCGGCCTGCGCGACCTGCGTCAGGTAACTGAAATGCGCCGGGCGGGAGGGTTGCCCGAGCTGCCGGCCGTCGCCGCCGGAAGGAATGAACCAGTACAGGTTGGGGCTGGTCAGGGCGGTATGGGTGGGGTCGGTGTGTGTCATGGGTGACCTCGCTGGGCAGAGGGGAGAGGACCTCACTGCGGGTGCAGTCAGTGCAGGGAAGGGCCGGACGGAATGCGGCGCTCAGGTCAGGCGGCGCGGGGGGTGGGCCGGGGTTTCATCGGGCGGGGTCGCGGCGCGGCGGCGGGGTGCGCTTCGCGCTGTACGGTGGTGCGGCCGGTGAGGTACAGCTCAGCCAGGGGCGAGCGGCCGTACGTGCGCTCGAACAGCAGGGCGTGCCATTCCAGCGTCCCGCTGGGGGACGTGACGAGCAGAAGGTCGAGGGTGCCGGGTTTCCAGCGGACGTGCAGGGTCTCGGTCATGATGACTCCTGGGCTTTGGCCTTGGGGGCGGGCGAATGGAGGCCGGTCAGGCCGCAGTCAGCCGTGCTGGTAGCGGCGACATCGCTCTGGGGCGCGTGGGCGCATGGGTTGTCCTTTCAGGGGAGCGCGGGTGTGGCGCTCGCCGCTATCGGTCCCGGGTCGGGCAGGCGTGAAGCACCGGGGAGCAGGGTGAACTCAGGGCGTCAACAACAGCGGGCGCGGCCCTGGGGGCGGCGGCTGGTGGTGGGTTGACCGGACTGGTTCATGCGGCTCCTGGTTGCTGCGGCGTAGACGGGCCTGTTCCCTCAGCCGCTCTGGATAGTGACCCTGTGCAGGGTTGACTGCACCTTAAAACAGATTACAAAACTTGTCAACTTATTTTGGGGGAACCTAATCTGCTGCCCCACAGCGCTCATCGCGTGCCGCCGCATCCTTCCGGAGAACGGGGCGCGCGCCGGCACGATCCCCACCATCTTCACGGTGATGGTGGCCCTGTCACTCCTCGCACTGGGCGCCACGTTCTCCGGCAGAAGCTGCACGCCCCCGCGGTTCGACAAGATCGGCGGCGCCACGGCCGGCCTGATCATGCACACCACGCACCTCATGGACGACCCGGGCGTGCTCATCCTCCCGGTGCTGATAAACCCGGGTCATACCGGTCCGGCGCCCTGCGCGCTCGCCCTGAACCGCCGCCGGATGCACCCAGCGATCAGTCCCTACCGGAACAGAACGAGCTGAACGGCTAACCCCGGAGCGTCAACTCCCCTCATCCCGCTGCAGGGCACGCACCTGTCCGGCCACCTGCCGCTGTCCCGCCTCGCTCAGTGGTGCCGGGCCCCAGGGGCTGGTGGCCCGCCCGCATGGCCAGGACATCTCCCGGTGCCCACAGGCAGTGTAGGCGCACCATCAGGGCCTCATGGCCTTGAAGGACCCCGCACGGTCCGGTGGCCGTCCAGCAGTGCCTCCCACGGTCCTGGCAGGCTCATGCGTTGCGCCGCCAGGTCGTACACCCGCCACCCGTGCCCGGCGTGTACCGGCATCGAACAGGGTGCCCGGGTCCCCCGGCCGCCGGGGGTTGCCGGTGTAAAGGTTCCTGTGAATTGGCTGGAAAGACTTGGTGTGCAATTCGGCGCCTTCCGCACGCGCGTCAGCCCGCTGTTTTAAGGCCCGGCAGGTCCGGGCGGGGCCGCCACTGGCCGGTTCACCAGGAACCGCCCCTCCAGGGGGCACTCTCCTTTGCCGGCCGAAAAGGAAACAGCCCTACATGCCGCTCCCAGTGCCGTCGGGAGGTCCTTCGCCTGGCGGCGTGCGTCCTGCCCTGCCAGGGCAGACCGGCACCTGCAGGGCCGCCAGTTCCGGGTAAAAGCCCTGACGCCCCCGCACGTTTGCCTGGGCATGAGGTGCACCTGCAGGTGGAGCCGCGCGGCGTCCGCCCATGTCCGCATGTGACCTCCACATGGTGGGTGAAGCTGCGCCTCGGGAGCCCTCGCTCCGGCGACTCCAGGGGCCGTGTCCTGTAGGGCCGTCAGGCCGCTGCACGTGGACTGCGCCAGGGGCATTCTGTGCCCGTTAACGCCGAGCCGGGCGCTCAGGGAGAACGGGTCTCACCTGGGCGCCCGGCGGGCTGTGGCTCAGAACGCGGGGACGACGGCGCCTTTGTATGTATTCAGGATGAACGTCCGCACGGCCGGACTTTGCAGGGCCTGCGCGAGCTTCTGGTAGTCAGGGTTCTTCAGCGTAGCGGGTTTTACCGCGAGCAGGTTGGCATAGGGACTGCTGGCGCCTTCAAGGGTCAGGGCGTCCTTGAGGGGGTTCAGACCGGCGTCCAGGGCGTAGTTGGTGTTAATTACTGCGGCGTCCACGTCCGCGAGCGCGCGGGGCAGCTGCGCCGCCTCCAGTTCCCGGAACTTCAGGCGTTTGACGTTACTGACGATATCCAGCGGCGTGGCATTCGTGCCCACACCGGCTTTCAGGCGGAGCAGTCCGGCGCGTTCCAGCAGTTTCAGGGCGCGGCCGCTGTTGCTGGGGTCGTTAGGGATGGCGATGGTCGCGCCGGTCTTCAGGGCACGGAGATCGCGCACGCGCCGGGAGTACAGCCCGATGGGTTCCACGTGCACCTTCGCGCCGGCCACGATGCCCAGCGGGCGGTCCTTCTGGAACGCCGCGAGGTACGGCGCGTGCTGGAAGAAGTTCACGTCGATGCTCCCGTCGGCCAGCGCGAGGTTCGGCTGCACGTAATCACTGAATTCACGGATGACGAGCGTCACCCCCTGTTTCGCCAGGATGGGCTTGATGAAGTTCAGAATCTCGGCGTGCGGCACGGGGCTGGCACCCACGCGGAGGGTACCGGCGGCGGCAGTGGTGGAGAGCAGCAGGGTGGTCAGGATCAGGGGAATGCGCATGGTGGGACTCCTTGAATTCAGAGGTTGGGGGCGGGTCAGAAGGCGGGAACGACGCTGCCGCTGTATTTTTTCAGCAGCCAGGCTTTCGCCTCAGGGCTGGTGAGTGCCGCGGCGAGTTTCCTGAGGTCGGGATTATTCAGCTTGTCGCGGGTGGTGGCCAGAACGTTGGCGTAGGGACTGCCCGCGCCCTCGCGGTAGATGGCGTCGCGTTCGGGATTCAGGCCGACTTCCAGGGCGTAGTTGGTGTTCACGATGGCGGCGTCCACGTCTGCGAGCGCGCGGGGCAGCTGCGCCGCCTCCAGTTCCCGGAAACGCAGCTGTTTGACGTTGCTGACGATGTCCGTTACCGTCGCGCGGGCGCCTGCGCCGGGCTTCAGGCGGATCAATCCGGCGCGTTCCAGCAGCAGCAGGGCGCGCGCACCGTTGCTGGGGTCGTTCGGAATGGCGATGGTCGCGCCGCGCTTCAGGTCCGTGACCTGCGTGACCCGCCTGGAGTACAGGCCCAGCGGCGGCAGGTAGATCTTCTTCACGGGCACGATGTTCAGCGGGCGGTTCTGCTGAAAGGCATTCAGGTAGGGCACGTGCTGGAACAGGTTCGCGTCGAGGCTGCCTTCGCCCAGGGCGACGTTCGGCTGCACGTAGTCACTGAACTCGCGGATGACAAGCGTGACTCCCTGTCTGGCGAGGATGGGTTTGACAAATTCCAGCAGTTCCCCGGCGGGGACGGGCGTGGCGCCCACACGCAGCGTGCCGGCGTGGGCAGGCGCGGCGAGGACAAGAAGGGCGACCGTGACGGGCAGGAAGAACAGGATTCTGGACATGGCAGGGCTCCTTGAGGCAGCGGAGGAAGCGCGGCCCGCCGCGCGGCGGGCATCACGGGTGAAGGAACTGGTCCAGGCTCAGCGGTGATCGGCGCGCGCCGCGGCGCGGTCACCGGCCCACTGCACGCCCTGCACGAGCAGCAGCAGGGCCACGACGGTGGCGATCATCACGCCGGTCTCGAAGCGCTGATAGCCGTAGCGGATGGCGAGGTCACCCAGGCCGCCGCCGCCGATGGCGCCGGCCATGGCGCTGTACCCGATCAGGCTCACGAGCATTACCGTGAACGCGTGAATGAGGGCGGGGCGCGCCTCGGGCAGCAGGACCTTCAGGACAATCTGGGCCGTGGTGGCGCCCATGGCGCGCGCGGCCTCCACCACGCCGTGCGGCACGCCGGTCAGGGCGCCGTCCACAAGGCGCGCCACGAAGGGAATGGCGGCGACCGTCAGGGGCACGATGGCGGCGGTGGACCCGATGCTGGTGCCGGTGAGCAGGCGCGTGAAGGGAATCAGCAGGACGAGCAGGATGATGAACGGCAGGCTCCGGCCGACGTTCACCGCGGCGTCCAGCGTGCGGAACACCAGCGGCTGGCGGCGCAGGCCGCTGGCGCGCGTCAAGGTGAGAAGCACACCCAGGGCTGTGCCGAGCAGTTGGGCGCTCAGCGCGGCGGGCACGACCATCCACAGGGTGTCCAGTGTCGCCTGCCACAGCAGCGGCCACAGCGCCGCCCAGGTCAAGCGTTCACCACCGGGGCAAGCGGCCCGGGAAGCGGCGCGGCCAGGTGGTCGGGGGCCGCCAGCCACACGTCCATGCCCAGCGGGTGTGCCTGCGCCTGCACGATCCGGGCGCCACTGCCGGCCAGGGCGGCGAGCGTGGCGGGGTTCAGGTCCGGCAGGGTCAGGTGCCGCAGCGTCTCGTGGGGCGCCAGGGTCACGTCCGGGCGGTGCGCGTCGAGCAGGGCGCGGGTCACGTCGTGCTGCGGCGCGCGCAGGACGGCGCTGGTTTCGCCGGTTTCGACCAGGGTGCCGCGGTCAAGCACAGCGATATGGGTGGTAGCGGCGCGCACAACCTCAAGCTGGTGGGTCACGATCACGAGGGTCAGGTCCCGTTCCTGCTGAATCTCCAGCAGGAGGGTCAGGATGCCGGCGCTCGTCTCGGGGTCCAGGGCGCTGGTGGCCTCGTCGGCCAGCAGGAGATCCGGGTCCGTGACCAGGGCGCGCGCAATGCCCACCCTTTGTTTCTGCCCGCCGCTGAGCTGCGCGGGGTAGCGCTCTGCCAGGGCGTCCAGGCCCACGAGGCGCAGCTGTTCGCGCGCCAGGGCGTCACGGCGGGCGCGCGGCACGCCGCGCAGCTCCAGCGGCAGGGTCACGTTGCGCAGCACGGTGCGCTGGGCGAGCAGGTTGAAATGCTGGAACACCAGTCCCGTGCGCGCCTGGTGTGCGCGCCGGGTGGTGGAGGTCAGGGCCTGACCGCGCACAAGCAGCTGTCCGGCGTCCGGCGTGTCGAGGCCGCTGATCAGGCGCACCAGGGTGCTTTTGCCGGCGCCGCTGCGGCCGATGATGCCCATGCGGCTGCCGCGGGGCACGCGCAGCGTCAGGTCCTGCAGGGCTGGGGTGTTCTGCCCGGGGTAGGTTTTGCGCACGGACTGGAAGTCCAGCGCAGCGGGTGCGGCTGGGGTGTGGGGGTGTGGCACGGTGGCCTCCGGTGGGTGGGCGGAGGGGACGGCAAGGCAGCAGTCCCCTTCCTGGGCTGTTCGCTTGGGAAGGGGACTGCGTTGGTGCGCTGAACCTGCGGTGAGGTACACCCTTCCTTTACCCGTTCTGCCGCCCGTGGTCATCGTTGGGGCGCGCAGGGCTGGAAAGCACCCGCCGTGATGAGGGCTGGTTGCTGCGGCGGTCCGGGGTCCAGTAACCTCGCGCCGACTCTGGATAAAGGTGACTTCCGGGGGTCGGAAGCCGGACAGGACTCTAGAGCAGTGGACCAAAGTTGTCAACTGCTTGATCCCCGGGTGGTCTTCTGTGAAATGAATGAAGCTGTGTTGGGCGATTTGTCATACCACGAACAGCTTGTCCTAAGTCGAGTACGCCTGTCCTGCACGCGACGAGGCGGTTGAGCGCACTACCTTCTCAGCACGAAGTGGCGCGCAGGCGCCCTTCCTTGCTCTTTGCCCCCCTTTCCCTCCTCGCCGCGAGGTTCCTCTATGACACTGTATGAACCGCAGGACAACGCGTCCGGAACCTTGCCGGCTCCGATGACCGTCCTGGAAAAGCAGATCTACCGTGGCCCCAACCTGTACGGCTACGGCCCCATGATTCGGTTTCAGCTGGACCTCGGCGCGCTCGAAGCCCACCCCACCAATACGCTCCCGGACTTCACGGACCGGCTTCTCACCCTGCTGCCGTCGCTGCACAAGCACGGCTGCTCCTACCGCAAGCCCGGCGGATTTGTGCGCCGCCTGCGCGACGGCACCTGGCTGGGCCACGTCGCCGAACACGTCGCGCTGGACCTGCAGTCGCTGGCCGGCACGCCGGTCACGTACGGCAAGACCCGCTCGGTGCGCGGACGTCCCGGCGTGTACAACGTTCTGTACGCCTACCGTGAGGAGCGCGTCGGACTTATGGCGGGCCTGAGTGCCCTCCGCCTGATCAGCAGTCTGCTGCCGCCCGAACTGCAGGGCCTCGAAGGTCTGTCACGGCTGGTGCCCTCCAGCCTGAGCACCCCCGACCTGGACGGGCCCTTCGACCTTGAAGCCGAACTGAACGGGCTGCGCACCCTGGTCAGGCGCTACGCGCTGGGGCCCACAACGCACTCGCTGGTGCACGAAGCCGAAGCGCGCGGCATTCCCTGGCTGCGCCTCGACGACGAAAGCCTCGTGCAGCTTGGGTATGGCCGGTACCAGCAGCGAATCCGGGCGAGCATCACAGGCCGGACCTCACACATCGCCACCATGACCGCAAGCGACAAGGCCCTCACCAAGCGGCTGCTGGACCGGGCCGGACTGCCTGTGCCTCAGGGCGAGGTGGTGCGAAGCGCGGACGAGGCCGTGGACGCCGCGCGGCGCCTGCGCGGCCCGCTGGTCACCAAGCCGCTGGACGGCAACCACGGCCGCGGCGTGTCGCTGCAACTGCGCACCCCCGAGGAAATCCGCGCCGGCTTTGCCATGGCGCGTGAACACAGCCGCTCCGTGGTGGTCGAAACCTACTTCCCGGGCAACGATCACCGCGTGCTGGTCGTCAACGGCGAGGTGGTCGCCGTGGCCGAACGGGTGCCCGCGCACGTGGTTGGCGACGGCGTCAGTACCGTCGCGCAGCTGGTGGAGGTCGTGAACCGCGACCCACGGCGCGGGGAAGGGCACGAGAAGGTCATGACCCGCATCCGCCTCGGCGCCGCGGAACTTGATGTGCTGGCGCGCAGGGGCCGCACCCCCGAGACCGTGCCGGCCGAACAGGAGGTGGTGTTCCTGTGCGACACCGCCAACCTCTCCACCGGCGGCACCGCGATTGACCGCACCGACGTGATTCATCCGGACAACGCCACCATTGCCCGCCGCGCCGCCAAAGTCATAGGCCTGGACGTGGCCGGCATTGACCTGATCTCCCCGGACATCAGCCAGTCCGTCCATGAGACCGGCGGCGGCATCGTGGAAGTGAACGCCGCTCCTGGCTTCCGCATGCACCTGCAGCCTTCCGAAGGGGAGGGCCGCAATGTGGCCGCGCCCGTCATCGATCACCTGTTCCCTCAGGGCACCCCGTGCCGCATGCCGATCATCTCGATCACCGGCACGAACGGCAAGAGCACCACGGCGCGGATGGTCGCACATATCCTCACGCACGCCGGGAAGACCGTGGGCCTGACCACCTCCACCGGTGTGTACATCGGCGGCGAGCAGATCCTGAGCGGCGATACCACCGGCCCCAAAAGCGCGAAGGTGGTGCTCAGTGATCCCAGCGTGGAGGTCGCCGTCCTGGAAACCGCACGTGGCGGCATCCTGCGCGAAGGTCTGGGCTTCGACCGCTGTGACGTGGGCGCGGTCCTGAACGTCCAGCCTGACCACCTGGGCCTGAAAGGCATCGAGACCCTCGAAGACCTCGCCTGGGTGAAATCCCTCATCGTGGAGGTCGTGGCCGAGAACGGCACCAGCGTCCTGAACGCCGACGACCCACTCACCCTGCGCATGCGCCGGCGCGCACGCGGCACCCTGGTGCTCTTCTCGATGCGCGGCGCCGCCGCCTGCTCACCCGAACTGCTGGCCCACATTGCCGAGGGCGGCGCCGCCGTGGTGTGCGAACCCACCGTCCTGGGGGACGAACTCGTTCTGTACCAGGGCCGCCGGCGGCGCCCCATCCTGCTCGCCCGCGAGATTCCCGCCACGCTGGGCGGCGCCGCGCAGGTCAACGTTCAGAACGCCCTGGCGGCCGCGGCCATCGCGCTGGCCCAGCAGGTGACGCTGCCGGTCCTGCGCACCGCCCTGGCGAGCTTCTCGACGGACTTTGAGCAGAATCCCGGCCGGCTGAACCTCTACACCGGTCATCCGTTTCACGTGCTGCTCGACTACGCGCACAACCCCAGCGGGCTCGGGCAGCTGCGCGACCTGGTGCGCCAGCTGCGCCCAGCGTCAGGCCGCGTGATCGGCGTGATGGGGGTCGCTGGCGACCGCCGTGACGAGGACATCCGCCAGATGGGCGCCCTCGCGGCTGAAACCTTTGACGAGCTGATTGTCCGTGAGGACGAATACCGGCGTGGCCGCGCCGCAGGTGAAGGCGCGCGTCTGCTCGTTGAAGGCGCCGCGAACGCCGGCATGAGCACGGAACGCATCCAGACCGTGCTGCCTGAACCCGACGCCGTCCAAGCGGCTTTGAGCGCCGCGAAGGCCGGGGACCTCGTGGTGATTCTCGTTACTGAGGTTGAGCAGACCTGGGCGCAGATCCGCGCCTTCCAGCCTGGACCACACGTCACCCGCCGCCTCGGCGGCGAACCGCAACAAGGGGCCTCCCATGACTGACACACCGCCCAGATGGGCCATCATCCTGCACGGCGGCGCGCATCAAGTTCCACGTGGACAGGAGGGCGCCAGCCGGGCTGGGTGCCTCGTCGCCCTGAACGCCGGCCAGCAGATCCTGGACAGCGGCGGCAGCGCCGTGGACGCCGTTGAGGCGGCCGTGCGCGTCCTCGAGGACAATCCCACCTTCAACGCCGGGTACGGCAGTGACCTCACGGCCGACGGTGAAGTCGAGATGTGCGCCTCCATCATGGATGGCAACACTCTGGACGTCGGTGCCGTCTCGGTGCTCCAGGGTGCACGTCACCCGGTCAGTGTCGCGCGGTTGCTGCTGCGCGAGGAAGAGATCCTCCTGGCTGGGCCTGGCGCCCGGCGTTTCGCCGCTGAGCGCCACGCAGAGCTGTGTGACCCGGCCGAGTTGATCGCTCCCGACAAGCAGCCGGGTCAGCCGAGCAGCGACACGGTCGGGTGCCTGGCGCTGGACGCCGACGGTCACCTTGCGGTGGCCGTCTCCACCGGTGGCCTGGAAGGCCAGCGGCAGGGCCGCGTCGGGGACTCGCCACAACCAGGGTGCGGCTTCTATGCCGAGGATGGCGTAGGGGCCACCGCACTGAGCGGTGACGGTGAACAGATTGCGCGCATGATGGCCGCGGCGCGCATTATGCACCAGCTGCCGGGCGTGCCCCCTGAGCAGGCGGTGGCCAGCGCCGTGCAGGACATCCGCCGCCGCGTTGACGGTCAGGCCGGCGCCATCGCCCTGACCGCCCGGGGCATGATCGGCTGGGCGCACGTCAGTCCTCACATGCCGGTCGCCTACCAGACCGCCGGTCAGGCGCCACAGGTGTTTCTGAGTAAACAGGAGGAGGCCAACGATGGCAGGTGACGCAGGCAGCTGCCCCGGACAGGGCACCCTCATCATTATTGGCGGGCACGAAAGCAAAAGCGGAGACCGGCCCATCCTGCGCGAAGTTGCCAGGCACGTTCAGGGTAAACGCCTGGTGATCGCCACGGTCGCCTCCCACAAACCCGAAGGGTACTTCGAGTCGTACGAGGAGGGCTTCACCGACCTGGGCCTGGGCGACCTGGCGGAACTGTACGTGGAGGAACGCGCTGAGGCGATGCAGGACGACACCCTTCGCCTGCTTGACGACGCCGGCGGCGTTCTGTTCAGCGGCGGAGATCAACTGCGCATCACCAGCCAGATCGGAGACACACCCGTCGAGGCGCGCATCCGCGAGATCTTCGAGGCGGGCGGCGTGATTGCCGGGACATCCGCCGGGGCGTCCGTGATGTGTGAAACCATGCTGGTCAAGGGCACCGGCACGGCCTCATACCGCATTGGTGACCTGCAGATGGCTCCTGGCCTGGGCCTGGTGCGTGGGGTCATCATCGACCAGCATTTTGCAGAGCGCGGCCGGATCGGCCGGCTGCTCGGGGCAGTGGCGCAGAACCCCCGGGTGCTCGGCGTCGGGATCGACGAGGATACGGCCATCGTGATGCGCGGTGAGCAGTTCCGGGTGATCGGCAGCGGCGGCGTGTACGTGGTTGACGGCTCAGCGATCACGCACTCCAACGTTGCCGAGGCAAGCACCGAGGAGATCCTCTCGCTGCATGGCGTGCACCTGCACGTTCTGTCCGCAGGCGATACCTTTGATCTGAAGCGCCGCCGCCCCCACCCGGGCGATCTGGACGCACAGGCAGAACAGAGTTAGTCCAAGAAGTCGTCAGACCATGCCTGAGCACCACCGCCCCCGCAGGGAACCCCAGCGGACACTGGATCACAGCCGACCTTCAGGTACGGTGAACCCGTTCAGAAGAAATGCGGCATCCGGCGTCGCACCGGCATGAGAAGCTACGGTACACATGGGCGGTCACGAGAAGGCCAACGAGGAACAGGTCCAGCTGTTGCTGACCTCCCTGGCGGAACTGCTGGGTTCCTCCAGCAGTCCACTGGACACAAACGCAGCCGGCCCGGTCCGCCCTGCCGCTGACGCCAAGACGGTCGGCTGTGCCCCACACTCTTCCGCACCCCTGGCCGATCCCGCGAGAACCTGCCCATAGAACATCACAGGAGAGGGTAACCGGCAGACGACCGGTGCCCTCTCCGTTGGTCGACTGCCATACGCTCGTCCCTGCTGGGATCGGCTCTGGCCGGCGTTTAATCGACGACGGGCAGCGCAGGCGGAATGAACAGCCTTCCGCCCTGACCATGGAGGGCGAACAGGTTCAGTGTGGTCAGCGGTATCGTTTGACCCGCAGGTGCGGGTCCAGGTCTCACTCGTGCTGCCGCGCTGCAGCAGAAAAGGCGCGTCTGGTGGAACGCGCTTTCTCTGCTGAACCTGGGGCGGTCAGAACAAGTCCTCCGGCCGCTGCCTGCGACCGAACCCGCCTGGACTCAGTGCCGGCGGAGTTCGTTGCCCAGACGCTCCCTCAGACGTGCGTACACCTCACGGGCCACCTGGTCCAGGTCAACCGCTGCGGCAGGCGCGGCGCGGCGCCCCACAGCCTGCTCTTTGGACGCCGGCGCGCTCGGCGCCGGGGCGGTCGGTTGTGGCCGCTGATTGGCCGCGGCGTGCAGCCACGCCCCGGGCGTTGCCTGAGCCGGGGCCGCCGGCATGTGTGTGTCCGGAAAGTGTTGCGCTTCGGCAGACACCGGCCGCATGGCTCCCACCGCCCGAGGCGCACGTGCGGGCGGCGAGGGAGCATCCCAGCCCGGCAGAGGCTCCCAGGGCGCCGGGAGGCCGGGAGCGCGGTCCACCGGCACAGCCGACCGCGAAGGAACAGTGCGGGCCTGTACCGCCCATTCCGTAGCGAGGGCCACGTGCTCTTCGTTCCCCACTGCGGCGGCCGGCGCACCTGGAACGCGGAGCACGTCCGGCACGAACAGCGGTTGTGTGGCCCGGAGCGCGTGCGTCATTTCATGGGCGGCCAGCGCAACGCCGGCCGGGGTGCTCAGGTCTGTGTCCGGGGATAGGAACACAGTGCGGTCAACGGTGAGGGCGTCGGCGTTCGCAGCGCGTAACGCCTCTGGCACGCGGGGGTTCCGGACGACACGAATATCGCCCACCCGCGTTCCCAGGTTCTGCTCCAGCGTGCTCTGCAGGGACGGAGCCATGGGGGTGCCGTGCCCATCCTCGTGCAGGGCTTCGTTCAACGCATGAAGTGCACGTTGCTCCTGGGAGCGCATGCGGGACACCCGGCGGCTGAGCGCCAGGTTCTGCAGGACTGGGTGCACGTGGGGCGGGCGGTGCACCCCGGGCGTCTGGGCCGCAACCGGTTGCACCGGTAGCTCCATGCTGTCTCCCTGCCGACTGAGTGGCCAGACTGGGGTTTCCATCTGGCGTTGCTCTGAGTGGAGAACTTGTTCTCCGGCGGGCTCACCCTGCCCGGGCAGCACCGCCCGCAGAGCAGGCGCAGGCACTGGAAGGGAGGACATCCGACCCGACGGAACAAGCGGCGCTTGAAGAAAGGAAGGCCGCTGCTGCGGTACAGCAGTAGGGCCGTATTCCTCAACGGCAGAGGCCTGAAGGCGCCTCGCTTCGAGCGGACGGGCCAGCGGTCCGTCTGAACTCGCCTGGCCAGGCGCCACCGCCTCGGTGCGCCGCGCCTGAGCGGCCGCACCTTTGTCGCCTAGAACAGCTGGTTCCTCCTGCAATGGAATGGGCAGGGCCCCTGCAACGTTCACTGCCGTGGGTTGGTGTGGCAGCACAGGAGGGTAAATGTCAGGACGCTGCCCTGCGTCCGCGAGCTGAGGGCCAGAAGGCGTGGGTGGATCGGTGGGCTGAATCTCTGACGCGGCGAAAGGTCGGCGCGACTCCTGCATCCCCGGATGCTCCGGAATGCTCCAGGGTGCGGCTGTGGAACCCCTGCTCTCCAGGTGCGGTGTGGCCCTAAGACGTGGCGGTTCCGTGGGCCACATCCTTTCAGGAGCGGCGCCTGGAACAACAGGGTGGAACTGAGCGTCCTCGGCACCTGGACCGATGGGGCGTGGCGCATGATCGGCAGAACCTGCCGTTTCCACTGGAGCAGCCGGCGCAGCGGACACTTCACGTCTGGCTTCCCGGACCTTGCGGAAAGGGGATTCAGGTACCACGAAAACCGACGGGACCCGCGTGCGCAGGCCGGGAAGAGCGAGGCCACCCGGTTCACCGACGCCAGGGGCGGGCAGCACGGCCGGAAGGAAGGTGGGAAGCGGAGCAGAGAGCTGAACGCCAGGGGCTGGGACGCCCCGCGAATACGGAGGAACGGCCGCGATAGGATCCGGAGCTGCCGTCAGGCCTGGGGGAACGACAGGCGGTACACGGCGCTCAACCTCCCCAGGTCCCGCTTCCACCCCCCGCAATGCGTGAACGTCCTGCGGGACCTCAATGACACGCTGCTGAGGAACGCTGAACGTCGGGTCGTGGCTGTCAGCCGGACGGGGTGATTCACTGTCGGTCAGCAAAGCAGGGGCTGGGTCCGCACTGGCAGGCGGAGCTTCCACGCTTGCGGGTGCAGCGTCTCCGGGGGCGCGTTGAGCAATGGTGGACCTGCCGGGGAGCGCCGGAATGGGCCGTTCCAGGCTGGGTTCTGCCGGATCATCAACCCGGCGTGGAGCCAGTGGCGCCGCCTGGAACGTCGGGTCGTAGATGTCAGCCGGACGGGGTGATTCTCTGTCGGTCAGGAAGGGAAGGGCTGGGCCTGCGCTGGCAGGCGGAGCTTCCACGCTCGCGGGTGCAGCGTCTCCGAGGGCATGCCGTGAAACGGCGGACATGCCAGGGAGCGCTGAAATGGGCTGTTCCAGGCTGGGTTCTGCCGGGTCATCACCTGGGCGGACGGCCAGGGGTGCCGCCATCCCTTCAGGCGGCACCCCTGCTGGACGGACCGTCACAGTGGGAGCGGCGGCCTGTGGCATCACGGGGTGCGGCCGAACATCGACCAGAGGAGCCCAGTGGACCGGGGCGGTTAATGGCGCCTGAAGCGGCAGGGGCGCCGTTCCCCTGGCGTCATGGGCAGCGACTGGGACGATGGGGGTGTCGTGTGCCGTCACCCTGGGCTCCCCTTGTTTCAGCGGTGTGCCCGGGGCGGAGGAGACGGTGCTGGGGGGCGCGGGCTGAGTGCTTGGGAATGCACCGGGGAGAATGGGAGACTCCCGGCGTTCCTGTGGGCCTGGACTCAGGGGTTGTTCCGCAGGAGAAATGGCCTGCGGTTCAGGGAGCAGTGCGGCAGGACGCTCCGGTACAACGACCGGGTGGGCGCCGGTCACGGCCGGCCGCGGCGCCGGGGTAGCCATCTGCCCAGTTTCGGAAGGTTCATCATCCGGCTCTGCCGCCGGCCCGGGGTCTGGCTGGTGGTCAGTCTGCCCGGGAGGTTCTACTGGCAGCGGTATCGGCGAGGTCTGGTCCGCCAGGCTGTGGGGTGTGGCCGCCGGGTGAAGCGTCTCAGGAGGGCTGGCGGGTGTGCCGGGCGGGGCTGTGTCTGGCTCCTCTTCGGGGCCGTCCTGGCCCTGGGACTGGCCCTGCGGTTCACGGCCCTGCCCGCGGCTGCTGCGTGCCCGGACGCGGGTCGTTGCGCGATTGGCTGGGGGCAGGGCCGCGCCCGCTGGCAGCGCTGGGGGCGCCTCGAACGTGGGCTCGGGGGGTGCGACCACGTTCTTTTCCGGATGGTGGTCCTGCCAGTTCTGCAACTCGTGAAAGGGAAGAGCGCTGGCTTCCACCTCGCCGGTGGCTTCCAGTTCCGCAAAGCGGTTCAGGCGGGCAAGGATGTTCTGCGACACGTCCTGCGGGATGGGGGGGGCCGGTTTGATTGTCTCCTGAACTGGCGCCGGAGACGGGCCGGGGCGCAGTCCGGTGGGGCGGGGTTTTCGTGGCAGGCGCACAGGGATGTCGTTGTTCCCGGCCCGCAGAATCGCTTCGAGCTCCCGGCGTTCACGCTCCTGCGCCTCGCGCCGCGCCGCTTCTGTCTCCTCCGGGGAGGGCGTGGCGTCCGCATGGACCAGGTGGGTCTCGGCCGGTATTGCCTGAGGTTGATCAGCGGTGGGCTCTGCAGCGGCCTGAACCGGTGGCGTGGGCGCCACCGGTGCTTCAGGAAGGGGCGCCTCAGAGTCAGCAGGAACGTGAACTGGTCTGACTTCGGGGAGGGCCGTCTCGGGAACGGGAGCCTCGTCGGGTAACGCTGCCGTGAGCTGCTCAGGTGCAGTCTGGACCGGCACTGGCGCAGTGTGAGGCGGGTCCTTCTGCCCTGTGGCGGCGGGAGGGGACGGCTCATCCAGTGGCCTGAGCGCGTCCAGGGGGGTGGTCAGCGCTGTCGGCCAGGGCGCCTCAACGGCCGGGGCCGCGCTGGAGCGCGTGGAACCAGCGTCCACGGGGAAGGTGGCTGCCGCGGGCTCAGGGCGTTGCGGTTCGTCGGGAAGCGCGGTGTTCAGCGCGAGGGTCTCCAGGAAGGACGCGGGCCGCAGGGGGCGGGCTTCTGGAGGCGCGGAAGTCGGCGCCGCTGCGGGGTGAGCGGCGGGTGCAGCCGGCAGGAACGCTGGCGGAAAGGCTGTAAGGCCAGCGGCTTCTACGGCCTCAGTGTCCCCGTAGGGGTCCGGTGTGACCGGGGTGGGGACGGCCGCGGCGCGCGGCGCAGGCACCGGGATGGGAGCACTGTGGGCCCACAGGGCGGCGTCAGGGGCGGGGGCCGCCAGAAGTGGCCGGGGGGCCCCCGGAGCGGCTGGCGACGCCCAGGCTTCCGGTGTGTGTTCGTCCGGTGGCCAGGGCGCGGGCGCGGGCGGCAGCGCGATCAACCGTGCGGGGACCCGCCGGGTGCGGCCCGGAAGGGGGAGGGACGGAACTGGGAGCGGCCCAGGCCTGACCTGGGCCGGCGCGCCGCTCTGCTGGGTGAGGGCCATGCGCGTGGCGTTTTTCAGGCGGCCAAGCCGCTCGTCGAAGATGCTCACGAAACTCCTTTCTGGGGGTGGGGCCGTTACTGGCTGACCTGCAGGAACCCGGCGTGGGCGAGTTCCAGCGTTTCGACCGCGACCGCGTCACCGTTCCCGGTGAACTGGGGGCCGCTCCACTTGACCGGGTAAGCCTGAAGCAGCTCGAACCGAACGAGAACGGTGCCGCTGGTTTCGTACACGATGATGGTGACGTTACGGACGTCCATGTAGCCCTGCACGATGTTCAGGTGCCACTCGAGCAGTTTCTGACCGGCCACCACACCGCGTTTCAGGGTCAGATTGCCGACCTTGGACCGCACGGGAAGGCGCAGTACGCGGTCGTTCACGCCGCCTTCAATGAAGTCCATGGTTTCCGTCTCGATCTGAAGGCCGCTGACTTCGCTGAAGGCCGCCTGCTCCAGGCCGTCGATGGCGACGTGGTAGCGGTGGTTGGACAGGATCCGGTGGGCCGCTTTCTGCGGGACGGTGTCCAGGGGCGCGGCGGTGCGGCGCGGCGTCAGATCGGCGCGGACAGTGCCCAGGGGCGTGTCCAGCCGTGCGTGAACGCCGCCGCGCACGGACGCGGTGACGCGGGGGTTGAAGCTCATCGTTCACCTCCGGTGTGCCGGGCCTGCTCCACACGCAGGTCCTCCAGCATCAGGGCGTAGACCCGCCGCGTGACCTCATCAAGGTCAACGGCGGCGGGTGTGGGGGCGCGGGTCCCGACCGCGTCGGGGGCGGCGGGCCGGGTGGGCGCTGCGTGCTGGGGGTTGGGGCGGGTCATGCGCCGGCCAGGTCAAGTTCCAGAACGGCGCCGCAGTGCGGGCATTCAGTCTCGACGGTACTTTCAGCGCCTGCGGGGGCACCCGCAGTGGGCGCGGCGAGGGTGGGGGCGGTGTTCAGGTGGGTGTACAGCTGCTGCAGGTGCGCGAAGTCGGCGGCGGGCAGGACGGCCAGGACGTCGGGCGTGACGGGCGAGAAGGGGCCGAGCCGGGTGATGACGCGGGAGAGCAGCAGCAGCGGATAGTAGGCTTCGTTGCGCTGCACGCGTGGGTCACCGAGCGGCTCGATTTCGTCCAGGGCCGTGGCGAGGCGCATAACCCCGCTGCGGTGAACCTGCCCGTCGGACGTGAACAGTCCGACGGGCAGCATGAATGGCAGGTCGTTCACGCTTCAGCCCGCGGTCTCAGCCGCCAGCGGGAACGCGCTTGTAGCCCTCGTGGGTGATGGTCAGCTCTTCGATCGCCACCTCGTTGCTCTTGGCGTCGTAGGTGGGACCGTTGAGTTTGCTGGGCCAGGCGCGCTCGAACGTCCAGGCGGCGACGGGTTCGCCCTTCTGGTTGTGCAGGGTGATCGTGCCGCTGCGGCGCGCTTCGTCCATGCGGCCTTCCTCGACCTGCTGACGCCATTCCCACATGTCCATGTCGTTCGTGATGCCGCGCTTGAGGACGATGTCGTTGTACTTCATGGTGCCGGGTTCGCGGATCAGCACGGCGCGGCCCTTGTCGTCCGTGGCGCGGTACTCGACCACCTGACTTTCGCTGCCCAGGCCGGTGCATTCACGGAATGCGCCGACGACCTTGTTGTCGAACTGCACGCTGAAGTAGGCGGCAACGAGGGGATCTTTACGGTTGGATGCAGTCATGGTTTACCTCCGGGTGGGGTGGGATGGAACGGGAATGGTGGGGAGGACGGCGGGGACCTTACTGGCCGCCACCGGCGTACTGGCTGAAGCGGAACACGATGAATTCAGCGGGTTTGACGGGCGCCAGGCCAATTTCGACCTGAAGCATGCCGCGGTCACGCAGTTCGGCCGGGTTCAGTTCCCCGTCGCACTTCACGTAGAACGCTTCGCGGGGGGTGTTGCCGAACAGGGCGCCGTCACGCCACACGCTGGTGAGGAAGGAGTTGATGTCGCGGCGGATGCGGAACCAGAGGTTCTCGTCGTTGGGTTCGAATACGGCCCACTGGGTGCCGCGTTCGATGCTCTTTTCAACGTAGTTGAACAGGCGGCGGACCGGGACGTAGCGCCACTGGGCGTTGCTGGACAGGGTCCGGGCGCCCCAGACGCGCACGCCCATGCCGGGGAACTCGCGGATGCAGTTCACGCCGATGGGGTTGAGGATGTCCTGTTCGCTTTTCGTGATCTGGATGGCCGGGCCGAGGATGCCGCGCACGATCTCGTTGGCGGGCGCCTTGTGCACGCCGCGCTCCACGTCGTTCCGGGCGTAGATGCCGGCCACGAAGCCGCTGGGCGGCACCACCATGGGGTTGCCGTCGGGCCCTTCGATCTTGATCCAGGGGTAGTACATGGCGGCGTAGCTGGAGTCGAAGTTGGTGTCCACGTTGCGCCACTTCACGGCCTGCTGGGGGGTCAGGTCGGGCGGGGTGTCGAGCAGGGCGATGCGGTTGGCGTTGCGCTCACAGTGGTCGATCAGGGCGCGCTGCACGCTCTTGACGCCGTCTTCGGTGATCATGCCGGCCTGGTAGGCGCTCATGAGGTCCGGCACGGCAATCATGCTGACCTCTTCGGCGATCTCGAGGCTCTCGATGCCGCTGCGGCCGTCGACACTGCCCACGAAGTCCTGACCCTTGAGTTCGCGGCCCTGTTCGATGACGTTGCTGTCGGCCTGCAGGACGTAGCTGCCGAGTTCCGGGGCGCGCTCGACCAGGGGGCCGGCGGTGCTGGTTTCCTCGATGGTGATCAGTACGCTGTCCTTGTTCACGACTTCAGCCACGCTGCGGGCGTGTTTTTTGCCCATGGAGACGTTGGGGAAGGTTTCCGTGACGTCGTTGCGCGTGACCTTGAGGGTGAACAGGCCGCCTTCGCCCTCTTCGGGGTCGGCGGGTTTGCCGTCCTTGCCTTTGGGAGCGTCGCCGGGTTTGACGGGATCCGGGGCGAGCACCTCGATCTGAATGTCACTCTGGCGGCCGTCGCGGGCGACGATGCTGAGGCTGGGCACGGCCTTGCTGGCGCGGCTGGGCAGCTGCAGCGGGCGAGCCGCTTCAACGGTGCGTTTGCCCTGGCTCTGGGCCTGCTGAGGCACGAGGCGCACGACGTAGCAGCGGGTGCCGCCGTTGTTGAAGTAGGCGTACACGCTCTGGGCGAGGTAGGCGCCGTCCATGAAGGGGTTGCGGTTCCCGCTGGCGTCCACACTGCCGAAAATCTCTTTGAACTGCTGCCAGTTCGCCACGAAGACCGGGGTGTTCGCGGGGCCGTTGGGGGCAAAGCCGACGAACGCGGCGGTGGTGGTGCTGATGCCCTCGATGGGCCTCGGGCCGCTCTGGGTTTCTTCGATATAGACGCCTGGGGACAGGTATTCAGCCATGGGTTCCTCCGAGAAATAGCAGCGTTTACGACGTCCGCAGGGACCTGCAGGCGGACGTGGAGCACTGAGGGCTCAACATTTTCAGAACCGAGCAGACGTGTAAACCGCATGTGTGGAGACGCGCGCGCGGGGGCCTCCCTATACTGACCAGTCACTCTGATTTCCCGAGGTTGAAACTTTGAAGACTAGCCCTCCAGGACAACTGTTCTCCGTGTGGTACCTCACAACGCCCCCGCTGGTGGCATGCGTGGGGGGAGGCACTGCGCGTGGCCACCTGTCTAGACCACCGGGGGCGGCGGCATGATCGCAGAAGTCCAGCAGCACCTGCGCGCCCTCATCCACGACGAGGCGCAGCTGCCCCGCGACGCCATCGACGTGCGCTTCGCCGCGCCCACCAGCAGCTGGGTCGCCTCCCTGACCCGGCCAACTCTCAACTTTTTTCTCCACGACCTGCGCGAGAACACCGCGCTGCGTTCCATGGCCTTTACGCAGACCCCCATGCCCGGCGGCGTGCAGCGGCACCTCGCGCCGCGGCGCATGGACCTGCGGTTCCTGGTCACCGTGTTCTTCAAAGCGCAGCTGGACGAACTGGGCCGAGACGAGTGGGCCGTCCTGTGGCGCGTCCTGACCGCGCTGCTCCGCCAGGACGAATGGGACGAACGCTACCTGCCCGAGGAAGCCCGGCGCCTGAACATGGCCGTGCTGGGCAGCGTCACGCAGTCGGACGCGCCTCAGACTGTGTTCAGCAGCCTGGGCCTCCCCGTCCGCCCCCACCTGCAGTACACCGTGACCGTGCCCCTCGACCTGAACGTGAGCCGCTTCGCGCCCCTCGTACTGGAACGCGACCTCAGCCTGCGCGGCAGCCTCGATCGGGACGCGCCCATCGTGGCCCGCCGGCAGCGGTCAAGCTGGCAGCTGCGCGACGCGCAGGGCCGCCCGCTGGCTGACGCCCTGGTCCGCAGCGACACCGGCGCGCGCGCCTTCACGGACCCGCACGGCGTGGTGCACCTCGACGCGCCGCGTGAGGCGGTCACCCGGCTGGACGTCCTGACCCTCGACGGGCAGCGCCTGGTGCTCACACCCCACACCCGGCAGGCGCAACTGAGCCTCGCGGAGGCCCCTTGAGCCGTTACCCTGCCCCTGAGTCCATCCCCCCCGCAGGAGTACCGCTGTGACCCGACCTCTTTCTCGTCCCGCCCCGCCCGACGTCCTCGGTACCGGCGTTGCCTTTCCCATCAGCGTCAATGCCCGAGGTCAGCTGGGCATGGTGTCGGGCGAACGCGCCGTCACCCAGGCCATCCTGACCCTGCTGATGACCGCGCGCGGCCAGCGCGTAATGCGCCCCGAGTACGGCTGCCGCATTCACGAACTGGTGTTCGCGCCCGGCGACGCCACCACCCTTGGCCTCGCGTCGTACTACGTGGATGAAGCGCTGCGCCGCTGGGAACCCCGCATCGAGGTGGACCGCGTGCAGGCCCAGCTGGACCCGGGCGACGCCGCCCGCATCGTTGTGGACCTCCGTTACCGGCTCAAAGGCACTCCGGAGCCCCGGTCCCTGATCTTCCCCTTCTACCGCGCCCCCTGACCCCGGAGACCCCCGTGCCCCTACCCACCGTGAACCTCGACGACCGCCGCTTCGACGACATCCTCGACGAAGCCCGGCGCCTGATCCCGCAGTTCTGCCCGGAATGGACCGATCACAACCCCAGCGACCCGGGTATGGCCATCCTGGAAGTGTTCGCCTGGATGACCGACCTGCTGCTGTACCGCGTCAACCAGGTGCCGGACAAACTCCTGATCGCCTTCCTTGACCTGATCGGGGTGCAGCTCGCTCCGCCACGCGCAGCGCAGGCGCCCGTCACCTTCTACCTCAGCGCCCCGCAGGACACGCCGCTCGCCATTGCCGCCGGCACCGAGGTCGCCACGCTGCGCACCGAGGTCAATGAGGCCACCGTGTTCTCCACGGAGCGCGCCGGCGTGATCCGCCCCCCACGTCTCTCGGGGCTGTACACCGCCAACACCCTCGCGCAGGTGCGCCTGGGCGGGGAGGGCGACACCGCAGGCGTCCGGCACGACCTGGCGCAGCTGGGTCTGCCCGGCTACCGCTTTCCGATCTTCCAGCCGCAGCCGCAGCCGGGCGACGCGCTGTTCGTGCAGCTTGACGCCGATCACAGCGAGCATGTCCTGGCGCTGACGTTCGGCGTGGAACTCGCCGGGGGCGCGGGCGTCAACCCCCAGCATCCCCCTTACGTGTGGGAGGTGTGGCAGGGCGGCGTGAGCCGCTGGGCCCCCTGTGACGTCGAGTACGACGGCACGCACGCCTTCAACATTTCCGGCGAGCTGATTCTTCGCCTGCCCACCATGCGCGAGGGAAGCTTCTTCGACCAGCGCGGGTACTGGCTCCGCTGCCGCCTGACGAACGAACAGATGCACGCCGGGTACAAAGTCAGTCCCGATCTGGAGACCCTGCGGGTCGACGCCCGCGGCATCACCGTGCCCGCCCGGCACGCCACGGTCGTGACCAACGAGCTGCTGGGGCAGAGCAGCGGCGCCCCCGGGCAACGCTTCACGCTGCTGCACGGCCCGGTGCTGCACCTTGACCCGGACCGCGACCTGATCGAGGTGGTCACGCCCGAAGGAGACGCCAGTCTGTACACCCCGGTGGCCGACTTCTCGATGTCCTCGCCGCTGGACCGGCATTTCACCTTCGACACCAGCTCCCGCGAGGTGGCGTTCGCGCCCAGCATTCTGCAGCCCGACGGCAGCGTGTACCGCTTCGGCACCGTGCCCCCGCAGGGCGCCGCGATCCGCATGCGCCGCTACCAGTACGGCGGCGGTGCGGGCGGCAACGTCCCGGCGCGCAGCCTCACCGTGCTGAAAAGCAGCCTCCCGTACGTCGCGCGCGTTACCAACCACGCGCCGGCAGCCGGCGGACGCAACGGCCAGCAGCTCGAAGACGCCGTTCAGCGCGTGCCGCAGCTGCTGCGCACCCGCACCCGCGCGGTGACGGCCGATGATTACGAGCACCTCGCCGCTCAGGTCAGCGGCGTGGCCCGCGCCCGCTGCATCACGCCCAACATGGCCGCGCCCGGCCAGACGTATCCCGGCCAGATCCGGGCGCTGACCGTGCCGCCCGGTCAGGTCACCGTGGCCCTGCTGCCCCAGGTGTCACTGGACGACCTGATCGCCCTGGATGACCCCAGCACCGACCCGCTCTCCCCGATGACCGGGCGCATCGCGCCGGAACGCCTGACGCTCAGCGCTGAACTGCGCGCGGCGGTTCAGGAGGAACTTGACCTGCGCCGCCCGGTCGGCACCACCCTGGACCTGCGCGCCCCGCAGTACGTGTGGGTCAGCGTGACCGCCACCGTCCGCACCGCCCACGGCGCCAGCCGGCCCGTGCGGGAAGACGTGCGCCGGCGCGCCATGCAGGTGCTGTACAGCTACCTCAACCCCTTTACCGGCGGTCCGGACGGCAAAGGCTGGCCGTTCGGGCGGACCCTGACGCTCAGCGAACTGTACGGCCTGCTGCGCGGCGTGCCCGGCCTGGAAGTCGTGGAGGACGTGCAGGTCGTCCTGACCGAACCCGGCCAGTCCGACAGCCGCGAAACCATCACCGGCAGCCTGCCGCTGCCGCCGCAGGCGATCATCGTCTCCGACGTGCACCACGTGCGGGTGGACCACTGATGACCCCCCTTCCCAGCGCCAGCCTGCAGGTCCGCCGCGGCGGCGACGTGCTGCGCGTCCTGCCGCTCGCCCGGCAGCTGTCCATCGGGCGAACCCCGGACAACGGCCTGCCGCTGCGCGACCCGAGCGTCGCCATCCGCCACGCCGAGATCACATCGGAAAACGGCGCGGTGCTGCTCACCCACCTCGCCGCTGGCGACGCCGTGACCTTCGTGAACGGCCACCGCCTCGCGCCGAACCAGCCGCGCCGGCTGGAGAGCGGCGACGAAATCCAGATCGGCCCCTTTACCCTGGCGTACCTGACGGCCGCGCCCGAAACGCGCCCGGCCCCCGCCCCCGCCGGGCGCGTGCAGGAGCAGGGGGAACTGGCCGCGCTGCCCGCCCGGCCACCACTGCCGACCGCCGCGCCCGAACAGCCCCCGCGGAACGCCCCGGCCCTGTACACCGAGTTCCTCCCACCGTTTTTTCAGGAGTCCGAGTTCCTCTCGCGGTACCTGAAGATCTTCGAGGCGGTCTGGGAACCCCTGCAGCGCCGCCAGGACAGCCTGGACATGGTGTTCGACCCGCGGGTGGCGCCGCCCGCGGTGCTGACCTGGATGGCCCAGTGGCTGGGGGTTCCCCTGGACCCGCACTGGCCGGAAGCGCGCCAGCGCGCCTGGCTGCGCGAGGCCGTCACCCTGTACCGCTGGCGCGGCACCCGCTACGGGCTGAGCCGCGCCCTGGAAACCGTGTACGGCCTGAGCCCCGTGCTGCGCGAAGACAGCGCCCGTCCCCACACCCTGACCGTGCGGCTGCTCGACCCGCCCGACGGGGACGACACCGCCAGCCGCGAGGCCGTCACGGCGTTCATTCATGCGCACGCGCCCGCCCACGCCCGGGTGGACGTCGAGTGGGTCGCCGCGCCTCCTGAGGCCTCCGCGCCCGACCCACGTCCGGCGCCGCAGGCTGAACCGGCGCTGGACGGCACAGCCGACCCGGTCCTCACGACGCCTCTTCCCTCCACGCCTGACCAGGGCTCCGCAGGACCTCCCACATGACCGATACCCGGACCTTCCACCATTACCAGCTGAGCCGTCCCCTTGGAGGCGGCTGGCTGGGCACCGTCTATACCGCCACCGACCTCGATGAGGGCCGGGAGGTGGCCCTGCGCGTCCTGGATGAGGCCAGCAGCGGCCAGTCGTTCCTGATCATGCAGCTTGAGCGGCTGCTGCTGCGCGTTTCTACGCTGAGCCACCCGCACCTCCTGCCGACCGGCGAACTGCAGCTGCGTGCCGGGCGGGCGTTCTACTCCATGCAGCTCGGCCGCGCCGGCAGCGCCCGGCAGATTCTCCAGTCCCAGTCCCGCGAGGCGCAGCCTCTGCCTATCGTGACCGCCGTGGAACTCGTCCGGCAGGCGGCCGCCGGGCTCGCGCACGCGCACGCGCACGGACTGATGCACGGCAACCTGAAACCCGAGAATCTGATCCTGCAGCCGGGCCGGGCGCTGCTGGGGCACACCGGGTACGTCACGCAACTGGCGGACTTCGGCCTGGCCGAACTGCGCGCCGGCAGTTACGGCACCCATGACCGCGCCGTCGTGAACGCCCTGGCGTACATGAGCCCCGAACAGTGCCGCGGCGTGCGCAACGAACTGCGCACCGACCTGTACGCGCTGGGTCTGATCCTGTACGAACTGCTGACCGGCATGGTGCCCTTCGAGATCCGCGACGCCGCCGAAGCGCTCGAAAAGCACCAGCACGTCGCGCCCCGCCAGCCCAGCCGGCTGCGGCCCGACCTGCCTGAAACGCTGGAAGAGGTGCTGCTCACCTGCCTTGCCAAAGACCCGGACGACCGCTACGCCGACGCCGCGGCTCTTGAAGCGGCGCTGCAGGAAATCCTCAACGGCCTGATGCCCGGCGGTCCAGAACCCACTGTGCGCCTCAGCGCCCTGCCGGTCCTGCCGCCCGCCCCACCTCTGGACAGCGTGCCGGCCAGCACGCAGACGCAGCTGCTGGTGTTCAGCGAACGGCACGAGCTGCTGCGCACCCTGCCTGTCAGCGGCGAGACCCTGACCGTAGGGCGCGGGCACGACAACACGGTGGTCCTTGAGCACTCGGGCGTGAGCCGTCACCACCTCAACGTGAGCTTCACCGCCGGGCAGGCGGCCGTGACGGAACTCACCGCCACGAACGGCGCCGTCATGGACGGCCTGCCCCTGACGCCCATGACGCCGCTGCGCTGGCCGGACCGCACGCCCCTGTACCTGCGGCCCTACTGGCTGGTGCTGGTCGGCCCGCAGCGCGCCCCTGCCCACGCCCGCATCGTGGTCACCCCGGAACGCCCCGCGCTCACGCTGGTCCCCGGCACGCCCACGCTGCTGCACCTGAACCTCGCCAACACCGGCGTCACCGTCGATCATTTCCGCCTGACCCTGGACGGCATTCCGCCCGAGTGGGTGCAGGACGCCCACCAGGAAGTGCAGCTGAACCCCGGCATGCAGGGTCACGCCACACTGACCCTGCTGGCTCCGCGCGACAGCCGCAGCCGCGCCGGCACGTACGACGTGACCGTCATCGCCCGCTCCCGCGAGAACCCCGCCGAGACCGGCAGCGCGCCCCTGGCCCTCACGGTCGCTCCCTTTCAGGAGACGGTCGCCACCCTGCTGCCGCCCGTGCGCCGCACCTGGCGGCACACCACCTACACCCTGAAACTTGAGAACCGCGGCAACACCGACCTGACGGTCAGTCCGCGCCTTCACGACAACGAAGGGGCCGTGCATGTCCTGCCCCGCTGGCAGGACTTCGTGCAGGTCCCGCAGAACGGCACCGTGACGGCCCGGGGGATCAACCCCGAGGTGCTGGCCCGCGAGGCCGCCCGGCAGGCCGCCCAGGAAGCCCGTCACGCCGCCGTGGCCGGAGCCCGCCGGGCGCTGATGGGTCAGGGCCGCATCCGCGTGACCGACGTGCCTGCCCGCGTGCCCCTGACCGCCGGCCAGACCCGCGAGGAAACCATGAAGGTCCGCGTGCCGCTGCGCTGGGTGGGGGCCGCCAGCCAGCACCGCCTGCACCTGAACGTCTTCCCGGTGGCGGCAGACGACGAGGTCGCCGACCGCCCGGTGACCAGCGCCGAAGCGGAACTGCACCACGTGCCCCTCATTCCGCTGTGGCTGCTGCCGCTCCTGATTCTGCTGATTGGCGTGCTGATCTGGTGGCTGACCCGCCCGCCGCAGATCACGCAGTTCGACCTCAGTGGCAGCGACACGGTGGTCGCGCCAGGCCAGCCGTTCACCCTCCGCTGGGACACCCAGAATGTCCGGAACGTCAGCATCCTGGAACTTGGTGATCAGGGCCAGCGCCTGGGCGCCGACGGAACGCTGAAAATCAGCGGCATCCAGAAGGATCAGAAATACACCCTGGTCGCCCGCTCCCTGATCGGGCGCCGCGTCGAGCGTGCGCAGGTCGTGCAGGCCCGCTTTGAGCGGCCGGTGATCGAACTGTTCGACGTGACACCACCCCGCGTGTCGGGTAACCAGCCTGTGACCGTCACGTGGCGGGTCCGCAACGCCCCACAGGTCAGCATCAGTGAGCTGGGCAAGGTGCCCGCCAGTGGCAAGAGCACCTTCGTGCCGGCCAAGGACACCACCCTGATCCTCACCGCGCAGAATGGATCGGAACGTGAAACCGACACCCGCAGCGTCAGTGTCCTGGGACCGGAAGTCAAGGAATTCAAGTTCACGCCCGCCCAGGTCAAGAAAGGGGAGAGCTCGGTGCTGTCGTGGAACGTCACCAACGCCACCGAAGTGACGATTGACGGTCTGGGCACCGTGGAGCCCCGCGGTCAGAAGACACTGACGCCCCGCGACGAGGCCAGCGCCACGTACGTGATCACCGCCACCGGAGCGGGCGGCATCACCAAAAGCGCCAACGTGCGCCTTGACCTCGTCACCCCCAAGCCGCAGTTCACTCAGTTTGAAATCAGCCCGAACCCGGTGCGCAGCGACCAGAAATTCAAGATCATCTGGAAGACCCGCGACGCCAGCAGCGTAAACGTCCAGTACGGCCAGGGCGCTGAGGACAGCGCGCCGCAGGGGGAGACCATCAAGGACGCTCCGCCGGCCAGCACCAGCATCACGCTCACGGCGCGCAACGACGCCGGCGACCAGGTGCCGGTCAGCAAGCAGCTGACTGTCATTCCCGTGGACCGGGCCGCCGAGGAGGCCGCCGCCGCCGCGCAGGCCAAAGCGGCCGCCGAGAAGGAAGCGCAGGCCAAGGAGCAGGCCGACGTGAAGAAAATCACCTTCACGGCGACCCCTGAACAGATCACCGGCCAGGGCGACGTCACCTTGAACTGGCAGGCCGAAGGCTTCCAGAACGTTACCATTCTGCCCCTCACCGGCCCGATGCCGAACGGCCGGTTCGACCCCACCGGCACCAGGGTGATCGAAAAGGTGAACACCACCCGCACGTACACGCTGGTGCTGTACCTGCGCAACGGCAAGCAGCTGCGCCTGCCGCGCACCGTGAAGGTCACGCCGCTGCCGGTCGCCATCAACGCGTTCACGGTCAGCTCGGCGCAGCTCAGCGCGCCTGGACCCGTCACGCTCAGCTGGGACGTCGCCAACACGCCCGCCGTGCGCCTCGCCGGACTGCCCGGCCCGCTGCCCGGCGGCAAATGGCCCCCCAAGGGCAACACCACGCTCACCGTCAACGCCACGCGCACGTTTACCCTCACGGCCGGCGCGGCCGAGCAGCGGCAGACGGTTCAGGTGCGGCTCCCCATTCCCTCCATCCAGGCGTTCACCGTGACCCCCACCCAGATCACCGGCAGCGGCGTCGCCGTCCTCGCCTGGAACGTGCAGAAGACGCCCAGCGTCCGCATCGACGGGGTCAAGGGCCCCAACCGTGACGGCAGCTGGCCCGCCCAGGGCCGCACGACCGTACCCGTGAATGCCACGCGGACCTTTACCCTCCGCGCCGGAACAGTCACCGGGACGCAGACGATCACGGTTCGCGCCGCGCCGCGCGCGAAGATCAACAGCTTCACCGCCTCGGCCCTCACCCTCAGCGCCCCTGGGCAGGTCACCTTCACCTGGGACGTCGCCAACGCCAGCGCCGCGCGCCTCAGCGGTCCCGCCGGCCAGATCGACGGCAGCCGCAGCGGCGGCCTGTGGGGCGCCCGCGACAGCACCCGCGTGCTGGTCAGCCGCAGCGGCACCTACACCCTGAGTGCCGGCGGCGAGCAGCGCACCCAGACGATCACCGTGAAAGCCGCGGCGGCCCAGACGCAGTCGGTAACCCCTACGCCGCCCCCGGTGCCCAACACCCCCCCCAATGACGTGAGTGGCAAAGGCCCCATCGTGACGCGCTTCAACGCCTCCGCCCGCACCATTCAGGCCGGGCAGAGCGTGACGTTCAACTGGTACGCCGTGAACACCAGCACCGTCCGCATCGACGGCATCGACGGACCCCTGCCGCCCAACGGCAAGATCACCATCACCCCCACCGTCACGCACACCTACACCCTCACTGCCGACGACAAACCGTACAAGACGCCCATCACCGTCACCGTCACCGGCGACCACCAGCCCGACGCCTACACCGACCTCGCCGGCACCTGGATCCACCCGTTCGGCACCGTGAGCATCCAGAACGTCGACGGACGCGCCGCCACCGGAACCTTCACAAGCACCCGGCCCGGCGTCCCCACCGTGCCCGTTGCGCTGATCTTCAACGGCGAGACCCTCAGCGCCACCTCACCGAAAGTGCCGGAATTCAGCTTCGTGGCGTCCATCCGCAGCGGCCGCAAGACCATGCTCGGCACCTACACCCTCAAAGGTGAACAGGAACGCTGGTGCATGTACCGTCCTGGAACGCCCCGCCCCGCCGAATGCCGCTGACGCCCCAGGCGCACCCGGCTTCGCACGCCGTATCGTCACCCCGTTTCGCTCCCCTCAGGAGGACGCCATGATCGCCAACGAGCGCAGCAGCACCGGAGGACAATTCATCAAAGCCCAGATCGTCCCGGTCGACGGCGGCAGCCGCAGCCCGATCGAATGCATGTTCAACCCGCGTGAGTACGCCATCAGCCGCAGCGTGAACTGGAAAACTGAAAGCAACGACAACAACGACACCGGCAACAAGGTGTACCTTGGCGGCTCCCCCGCCCGGCTGACCCTGGAGCTGTTTTTCGACACGTACGCCCGCCGCGCGTCCGCCGGCGTCGTCGAGGATGTCCGCAAGTACACCGCGCCCCTGTGGGCCCTGAGTGAATTGCAGACCGGAGACGGCGCCGGCGGGCAGGGCAGCCAGATCAAGAAGGGCAAGCCGTCCAGTGTGCTGTTCCAGTGGGGTCAGACCTGGCACTTCAAGGCCGTGATCACCGACCTGGAACAGCAGTTCACGCTGTTCATGCCCGACGGCACCCCCGTGCGCTCCACCGTGAAAACCACCTTCGAGCAGGCTGACACCGCCACGTCCTTTGAAGGCAGCGCCGGCCTGGGCCACACGTATCACGTCAGCCAGGGCATCCGCGACGCTGCCGGCCGCGCCGGCTTCGTCGGCGACCTGCGCCGCACCCCCTTCGGGAGGGGCCAGGGGTGACCCGCGTGAAACGCGAGGCGCTTGAAGGCGCCGTCAGCACCCTGTACATGAACGTCGACGGGCGGGACATGAACCCCGAGCAGTTCCGCCTGATCGATGAGATCACCGTGGACAGCAGCCTGCAGCTGCCGGACGTGGCCACCATCACCCTGCGTGACCCGGGCGGCTCGCTGATCGACGACCCCAGCTACCGGCTCGGCGCGCGCCTTAAGGTGATTGCCCAGGTGCACGGCAACCAGGAAACCGTGTTCGACGGAGAACTCGTCGAAATTGAACCGCGCTTCACGCGCGCCACGCAGCAGCTGCGGCTGCGTGCCTTCGACCGCCTGCACCGCCTGGCGCGCGGCACGAACACCCGGTCCTTTCAGAACGTCAGTGACATGGACCTCGTCAAAAAACTGGCCGGAGAGGCGGGAATGACCGCCAGGACGGGACCGGCCAGCGTCGTGCACCCCTACGTCCTGCAGCACAACCAGACGAATCTCGCCTTCCTGCGCGAACGCGCGGCCCGGCTCGGGTACATCCTGTATGCCGACGGCACCACCCTGCACTGCGAACCCGTTCGTGGTCAGGATCCCATCGTGCTCACCTGGGGCGACAACCTCAGTGAATTCCTGCCCCGCCTGAGCAGCCTGAACCAGACCAGTCAGAGCACCGTCCGGTCGTGGGACCCCCGCCAGAAACGCAGCGTGGTCGCCCAGGCGCAGAGCGGCGAAGGCAAAGCGCAGATCAGTGAGGAGACCCGCAGCGAGAATGTCGCGCAGGGCGCCTTCCGCATGAGCGCCCCTGCCACCAGCAGCACCCTGATCGTGCGCGACCAGGGGTACGCCGACGCGATCGCCCAGGCCCAGCGCAACCGGGTGGCCGAACAGCTGATTGAAGCGCGCGGCACCACCGCCGGCTACCCCCGCCTGACCGCCGGCACCACCCTCGACGTCCGCAACGTCGGGCAGCGCTTCAGCGGCCAGTACGTCGCCAGCAGCGTCCGCCACGTGTACCGCAACGGTGAAGGCTACAGCACCGAGTTCGCCGTCAGTGGCAGCCAGCCCGACTCGCTCGCGAGCCTGATCCGCGCCAGCAGCGGGTCCGGCCACGCGGGCGCCACCCCCGCGGCGGGTCTGATGATCGGCATCGTCACCAACAATGACGATCCGGACAACCTCGGCCGCGTGAAACTCAAGCTGCCGGCCCTCACCGAAGAGGACGAAACCGACTGGGCCCGCGTGGTCGGGACGGCCAACGGCGCGAACCGCGGCACCCATCACACTCCCGAAGTGAACGACGAGGTGCTCGTCGGTTTCGAACACGGTGACATTCACCATCCCTACGTGATTGGGGGCCTCTGGAACGGCACGGACAGCCCACCGCGGCCCACCGGGAAGGTCATCAAGAACGGCACCGTCATCCAGCGCGTCTACCGCACCCGACTCGGACACGAACTCACGTACGACGACCCCCTTGACCCCGACCCGCCGCGAATCACCCTCCAGAGCAGCAAAAAACACGCCCTGGAACTGAACGACGACAAGAAGAAGCCCTTCACGGAACTTCGCACTGCGGCGGGGCACCGCCTGACCCTGATGGATGACCCGAAAGCGCCGTTCGTCATTCTCCGTGACAAGAACGGCAACGAGGTGAAGCTCGATACCCGCAGCAACACCCTGACCATCACCAGCACCGGCCGCCTTGAACTCAAGGCCCGCAGCGGCATCCGCATCGATGGCGGCGGCGGGAACGTTGACGTCAAAGGCGTCATGATCAACCTCAACTGATCTCCTGCGGCCTTCCGGTTCCCGCTGCAGCACCCACCGCTTCATCCCAACTTTCAGGTCCGGACGCGCCGTGCGCTCCCGCCGGCCAGACGAGGTAAAGAATGTCATCGCCTTCAGCGCCCCTGCCGCGAACGCTCCCGGTCACCGTGCGTGGCCGCCGGGACGACGAAACATGCCAGTTCACGCCACCTCACCGCCAGACCGGCCAGGCGGCCCGGCCCGGCCTGAGCGGCACGCCCATGATGGACGTCCCCGTGTCCCCCCGCAGACTGACCAACGGGCTGGTGAGCTGAATGCCAGCTGTGCCGGTGCCGGAGCTGGTTACGGACAGTCAGGCGCTGCGGGCGGCGTGCGACCAGCTGAGCGCGCAGGTGCTGGACGTGGCCCTGAGTGAGCAGGCGGAGCCAGACGTCCGGTATGTGGTGCCGCTTCCGGAAGAGGTGAAAGGCACGCGCCTGGGCGGGTTGCAGGCGCGCCTGGCCCTCAGTGAGTTTGAGGCGGGGGTGGTGGCGCTGGCGCTGGCCACCGAACTGTTTCCGGACCGCATGCTGTCGGCGTGCGCCGCGGCGTTGCAGGTGGACGGGATGTACTCCGCGTTCCTGACTCCGTCCCTCGCGCGGCGCTGGCTGCTGGGGGATGAGTGGACGGAAGCTGGTGCGTTCCAGCCGGACCGGCCGCTGGTGGCATGCCACCTGCTCGAATTCGGGACGAGTGCGAACGCCAGTGTCCTGGAGGCGCTGGTGCCGGTCCGCCTGAGTGCAGGGGCCCTGGCCTTTCTGCGCGGGGAGGACACGGTCGCGCCGGAGGTTCGGACTGTCCTGGGTGACCTGCCACAGGGAGGCGTGCTGAGCCCGTCCCAGGACGCGACGCTGCGGACGCTGCGCCGGCACCTGGACCGCGGCGGGAACGAGCGGGCCGCGCTGCTGTACGGCCCCAATCCCGGGGGTGCGCAGTCGCTGGCCGCGCACCTGCTGGCGCCCACAGGTCAGGCGGCGCTGCTGGACGTGGGCTTGTTGGGAACGCGCCCACCAGAGGAGCAGGACGTGGCGCTGCGGGTCCTGAAGCGGGAAACGCACCTGCGGGGCATTCGCCTGGTCGTGGATGCCACCGCCCCCGCCCCTGAGGGGCCGGGGCCGGAAGTGCTGGTCGACCGCGTGCTGACGGTGGCGGCCGGTCCGGTGGTGGTGATCGCGCCGGACCCGCTGCCCCTCACGGCGGACCGCGCGGTCCTGAGCGTGGAAGTGCAGCCTCCCACGCCAGCTGAGCAGCGCGAGCGGTGGATGCAGGCCCTGAACCTGACGTCGCAGGCGCCCCTGCTCCGGGAACTGGGGGATCAGTTCCAGCTGAGCCTGGAGCAGATCGACCGTCTGGCGCGGGAAGCGCGCGCGGCCCTGCCTGCCAATGCCGGTCAGGGGGCAAGGCTGGAGGCGGCGTGGGAAGCGGCGCGCGGCGCGAACCGGCGCCTGATGGGCGCCCTGGCGCAGCGGGTGGACAGCCGCGCCTCCTGGGATGACCTGGTGCTCCCGGACGCGGACCGGATGGCCTTGCAGCAGATTGCGGCGCATGTCCGGCACCGGTCGCAGGTGTACGAGGAACTGGGGTTGGCCCGGCCGGGGCGCGGGCGGTCCATCACGGCGCTGTTCAGCGGCCCAAGCGGGACAGGGAAGACGCTCAGTGCGGAGGTTCTGGCGCGCGAACTGAACCTTGACCTGTACCGGGTGGATCTGAGCAGCACGGTCAGTAAGTACATTGGTGAGACAGAGAAGAACCTCAAGCGGATTTTTGACGCCGCGGATCAGGGGGGATGCGTCCTGCTGTTCGATGAGGCCGACAGCGTCTTCGGGAAGCGTGGCGAGGTGCGGGACAGCAACGACCGGTACGCGAACACCCAGGTGAACTATCTGCTGCAACGGCTTGAGACGTTCAACGGCCTGGCGGTGCTCACCACGAACCTGGAGAGCAGCATGGACGTGGCGTTCATGCGGCGCCTGCAGTTCGTGATCAATTTCCGTGCGCCGCAGGCTGCGGAACGGGAGCGGCTGTGGCGTGGGGCCTTCCCGGCTACTCTGGAGACCTGCGATGTGGATTTTGCGCGGTTGGCACAGGCGGAAGTGGCGGGCGGCAACATCCGGAGTGTCGCGATGAACGCCGTGTTTATGGCGGTGGCCCGGAGCGTGCCCCTGACCCAGGCGCTGGTGGAGGAGGCGCTGCACCTGGAGTACCGCAAGCTGGGCCGCCTGGTGCTCTGATTGCTTCAGGGGGGTATGTAAGGGTCAAAGGTGGGGGAACGCCGGCTTCCGTCCAGGTGTGAGAGCGCGCTGCGCTCATGAACGGGTGCCACGCGTCAGGGTTGTAGGACGTTGGAGTGGCGTGGGCAGGTGAAGGTTGCCAGAACCCGGCTGCAGGAGCGGTGGAGCCGCGTGGAGGGACGCTGCGGGTCACTGAGCATTTCAGCAGGGTGAGGTCTCAGAACATGCGCTTTGTTAAAAAATCTGATGACATTTTGCACAGCAGGTTCGTAAACACCTGCCGCTGTGTATCTGGTGTGCATATTTGTAAGCTAACCTAATACAATATGCATTCTCCTTGCGCGGGCACGAGAACTTTGGCTGACTGAGTGGACGTTTACAGCATAGTCCTCCAGAGGCTGGACGGTCCCAAAAGCATAAAAATGCAATAGATGTATATTTTCGATCACGAGCCATTACCCAGTGCACTTGGACACTCTGTAAAAGTCTGGCACCTGAACACCAAAAACCGGATTCTGATCCAGGGGCCCGCCCCAAGGGCTTATGGATAAAAAAACACGCTGGCCTTGACCTTATGCATAAGGGCGCCTAGAATCATGATCATTCGGTTAAATCGACTCCAGTGAGGGTGCGAACCGACCCCGTTCCACACGCCGACAGCGAAGCGAGGTCAGTTATGGAAGATATCCGCCCCCCCGAACGCGCGTTCCAGGAACTTCTGCCCCCCATGACCGCACACGAGGCGACCGTCGAAGCCAACCGCTGCCTCTACTGCTACGACGCACCCTGCCTTCAGGCGTGCCCCACCCACATCGACATTCCCACCTTCATCCGCAAGATCGCCACCGGCAACCTGCGCGGCTCAGCCCGCACCATTCTGGAAGCAAACTTTCTCGGAGGCACCTGCGCCCGCGTGTGCCCCGTCCAGGAACTCTGCGAGGGAGCCTGCGTCCTGGGCGCAGACCACGTGCCCATCCAGATTGGCCGCCTGCAACGCCACGCCGTCGACCACGTCCACAACCGCAGCGCGCAGCTGTTCACGGCGGGCCTGCCCAGCGGGCACTCGGTCGCGGTCATCGGCAGTGGCCCCGCCGGCCTGAGTGCCAGCGCTGAACTGGCCAAACAGGGCCACCACGTCACCCTGTACGAGAAGCGTGAACTGGGCGGCGGCCTGAGCACCTACGGCATCATCGTGCTGCGCGAACCCGTCGAGGTGGCCCTGCGGGAGGTGCAGGCTGTCCAGGAGCTCGGCGTGGAGGTCGTGACCGGTCGTGAACTGACCAGCCGTGAGGAACTCGACGATCTGCTTGGCCGGCACGACGCCGTGGTGCTTGCCCTGGGCCTCGGCGCTGTGCCTGCACTCGGTGTTCCCGGGGAGGCCGCCATACTCGACGGCCTGGAGGTCATTGAGGCCAGCAAGATGGAACGTCCCACCGGCATCGGCCGCCGCGCGGTGATCATCGGCGCTGGCAACACCGCCATAGACGCCGCCACCATCGCCCGGCGCAGCGGCGCGCAGACCCTGATGGTGTACCGCCGCACAGAACGCGAGATGACCGCCTACCGCCACGAGTACGAGTTCGCGCTGAGCGAGGGCATCACCTTCAGTTTCCTGACCCAGCCTGTCGAGATCCTGCACGACGAAGGGCAGGTGACGGGCCTGCGGTGCGTGCGCATGGGGCTGGGTGCCCCGGACGACAGTGGCCGCGCCCGCCCCGAACCCATTCCCGGCAGTGACTTCGTGATTCCGTGTGACACCGTCATCACCGCCATCGGGCAGGAGAAACCCGCGCTGGCGCTCACGCTGGGACTCGAGCTCGACCGCGGCTACATCCGCGTGGACGACGCGATGCGCACCAGCATTCCCCGCGTGTATGCCGGCGGGGACTGCGTGCGGGCCCGTGGGAACGCCAGCACCGTCATGGCCGTGCAGGACGGCAAACTGATCGCTGCGAGTCTCAGCCACGCGCTGGGGCAGCACGCCCCGCCGGTCGCGCCTCACAGCCCACCGGAAGTTCGCGCTCATCCCCTTTACCAGGCTGTACATCATGCGACCGGTCCGGAGGCCACCCATGGCTGATCTGAGCATCAATTTTGCGGGCATCCGCGCGCCCAATCCCTTCTGGCTGGCGTCCGCGCCGCCCACGAACAGCGGCGCGCAGATTCACCGGGCGTTCGAGTACGGCTGGGGCGGCGCCGTGTGGAAGACCATCGGCGCGCCGGTCCTGAACATCAGCAACCGGTACGGCGGCCTGTCCCTGGGCGGGCAGCGTCTGCTGGCGATCAACAACGTGGAACTGATCAGCGACCGCCCGCTGGAGGTCAATCTCCGGGAGATCGCTGAAGTCAAGCGGTTGTGGCCGGACCGGGCCGTGATCGTCTCAGCGATGGTGGATGCCGACCCGCAGGCGTGGCGTGACATCGTCATGATGATCGAGGACACCGGCGCAGACGGCATAGAACTGAACTACGGGTGTCCGCAGGGCATGAGTGAACGCGGCATGGGCGCCGCGGTCGGGCAGGTGCCCGAAATGTGCGAACTGAACACGCACTGGGTAACCAGCGTCACGCGGCTGCCGGTGATCGTGAAACTCACGCCGAACATCACACGCATCACTGACCCCGCGCACGCCGCCCTCGCCGGCGGCGCCACGGCGCTGTCGCTCATCAACACCATCAACTCGATCATGAAGGTGGACCTCGACACGCTGCTGATCACCCCCAGCATCGGCGGACGAGGCACACACGGCGGGTACGCCGGCCCGGCCGTCAAGCCCATCGCCCTGAACATGCTCGCCGACCTGATGACCGACCCGCAGGTCCGGTCGAGCGGCGTGCCGATCAGCGGCATGGGGGGCATCCAGACGTGGCGTGACGCCGCGGAGTTCCTCCTGCTTGGCGCCAGCAGCCTGCAGGTGTGCACGGCCGCCATGCACTACGGCTACCGCATCATTGAGGACCTCACGGACGGCCTGAGCAACTGGATGGACGACCATGGATTCGCCACGATCGCCGACGTCACGGGCCGCGCCCTGCCGCAGGTCAGCACCTTCGGGCAGCTGGACCTGAGCTACCAGGCGGTGGCGCGGATCAACCCCGACAAGTGCATTCAGTGCAACCTCTGTTACGTCGCCTGCAACGACACGGCCCATCAGTGCATTGACCTGATCAGCCCGGACGGCGTGCGCGTCGATCCTGGCTTCGATCCCCGCGCGAACGGCCGTGAAGTTACCGTGACGCGCCCGGTTCCGCAGGTACGGGAAAGTGACTGCGTCGGGTGCGCCCTGTGCGCCAACGTGTGCCCGGTGGACGGCTGCATCGAGATGGTCAGCGTGCCCAGCGGCCGCCAGAGCGTCACCTGGGACCAGCTCAGCGCGCAGCAGCCGGCCGTGACCCAGCAATGGGGCGCCATGGAGGACTACCGCGCCGCCACCGGCATTGAGATTCACTGACGTGCAGGCGGCAGAAGGTCAGACGCAAAGCAGGAGACAGGCCCCCCACAGCGCGGAGGCACGTGGCCGCGCCGTGCGGTCGGGCTCACACGTGACGGACCGCCCAGGGCGGCGAAGCTGCAGGCAGCGCGCGGAGGTGCTATGACGCTACTGATTCAGAACGGGGAGATTGTGTCCGACGGCCGGCGGTTCAGGGCAGACGTTCTTGTGGAGGGGGACACGATCACGCAGATCGGCGAGGGTCTGCCCGTGCCGCCGGCCGCCACGGTGATTGATGCGAGCGGCAAATTCGTGTTTCCGGGATTCATCGACCCGCACGTGCACATCCACCTGCCGTTCATGGGGACCTTCGCGAAGGACACGCACGCGACCGGCTCTCAGGCGGCCCTGATCGGCGGAACGACCACCTTCATCGAGATGCTCGCCCCGGCCGGAAACGAGAAACTTTCAGACGGATGGCGGACCTGGACGGACATGGCGGCCGGCCGCAGTGCCTGCGACTACTCCTTTCATATCGGCGTGACCCGCTGGGACGACGAGACTGAAGCGACCCTGCGCGAACTGGTGGGGCAGGGCATGAAGTCATTCAAGGTGTTCCTGGCCTACAAAGGCGCGTTCGGCATCGATGACCACGCGCTGTTCCAGGTGTGCCGGCTGGCGGCCGAGCTGGGCGTGGTCGTCACGGCCCACTGCGAAAATGCCGATCTCGTCGCGGAACTGCAGCGCAAGCTGCTGGCCGAGGGCAAAACCGGTCCGGAGTGGCACGAGCCGAGCCGCCCGGAAAGCGTAGAGGCCGAAGGCACCGCGCACTTCGCGACGTTCGTGGAGATGACCGGCGCGCACGGGTACGTGGTGCACCTCAGCAACGCCCGCGCGCTGCAGGCCGCCCTGGACGCCCGCGCGCGCGGCGTGAACCTGAACGTGGAGGTCGTGATTCCACACCTGACACTGGACCGCACGTACGCCGAGCGGCCCGGCGTGGAGGGCGCAAAGTACGTGATGTCCCCACCGCTGCGCGACCGCAGCAACCTCCCCCGGCTGTGGCAGGCGCTTGAACGCGGGGAGATTGACACGGTCGCCACCGACCACTGTCCGTTCGACGTGGCGCAGAAACACATGGGGGACAGTGACTTCACGAGGATTCCCAACGGGATTCCCGCACTGGAGGACCGCGTGAACGTGCTGTACACGTACGGCGTGAGCCGCGGGAACCTCAGCGTGGAACGCTTCGTGGACGCGGCGAGCACCCGCGCCGCGCAGATCTTCGGCCTGTACCCCCGCAAAGGCACCGTCAGTGTCGGCAGTGACGCGGACCTCGTGATCTACGACCCGGCCTACCGCGGCACCATCAGCGCCGCAAGCAGCCACATGAACAACGATTACAGCGGCTTCGAAGGCTGGGAGATTGACGGCCGCCCCGACCTCGTGACCGTGCGCGGTCAGGTGGCCGTGCAGGGCGGCGCGTTCGTGGGCGACCCGGCGCGCGGCCAGCTGCTGCGCCGCTGACCCACCCCGCCGCCCCGCTGGTCCCTGTTGAGGAGGTTCCGTGACGCACCCCACGCCCCACCCCGCCCCGCCTGCCGCGCCGAGCGCCGCGCCCATCGTGTCCATCCGTGACCTGCAGAAGGTGTTCCCCGTTCCGGGCGGTCAGACCGTGGCCCTGCAGGACGCGAACCTCAACGTTGAACGCGGGGAGTTCATCAGCCTGATCGGCCCGAGCGGCTGCGGGAAGACCACCCTGCTGCGCCTGATGGCCGACCTGGAGCAGCCCACCGCCGGTGAACTGCGCGTCGCGGGCCTCAGCGCCGACGCCGCCCGGCGCGAACGGCAGTACGGCTATGTGTTCCAGGCGCCGGCCCTGATGGAGTGGCGCACCGTTCTGAAAAACGTCCTGCTGCCCCTGGAGGTCATGAACGTACCGGGTGACCGTGTGGCGCGCGCCCGGGAGATGCTGCGCCTCGTGGGCCTGGAGAACTTCGAGCGGAACTACCCGTGGCAGCTCTCCGGCGGCATGCAGCAGCGCGTGAGTATCGCCCGCGCGCTGGCCTTCGACCCGCCCCTGCTGTTCATGGATGAACCCTTCGGCGCCCTGGACGAGATCACCCGTGAGAAACTGAACCTGGAACTGCTGCGCCTGTGGCGCGAAACCGGCAAAACCGTCATTTTCGTGACGCACTCCATTCCAGAGGCGGTGTTCCTGAGTACCCGTGTGGTTGTCATGACCGCCCGCCCCGGCCGGATCGAGGGCGTCGTGAACATCGACCTGCCCCACCCGCGCAGCGACGACACGCGCGAGAACCCGCGCTTCTTCACGCTGGCCACTGAGATCCGCGAACTGCTCAAAAAAGGACACGCGTGACCTGGGCCGCCGGCCCCCGGCGGGGAGCACCGTGACCGCCGCGCGGCCCGCCCGAATGGCCAGCGCCGGCCCCATGCTGATCGTGGCCCTGATCTTCGCGCTGCTGTACTGGCCGTTGATGCTCGCCGCGAACGTGGGCCCCGCCCAGCGGACCCTGGCCAGCGGCGCCGAACTGGAGTGCCGCACGGCCCTGGCCTGCGCCACACAATTGCGCAACCCGGTTCTGCCCGCCCCCGCGCAGCTCTCACAGGGCTTCGTGCGGCTCAGCACCCCCGTCACCTCGCCGCTGGCCCTGCCCTTCAATGTGGGCGTCACGGCCGGAGAGACCCTGCTGGGCCTGCTGCTGGCCACCGTCACGGGCGTGGGGCTGGCCCTGCTGCTGGTCGCCAGCCGGGCGTTCGAGCGGGCCACGCTGCCGTGGCTGGTCGCCTCGCAGACCGTGCCGGTCGTGGCGATTGCCCCCATGCTGGCCGTGCTGCTCGGCCAGTACGGCGTGCAGGGGTTCCTGCCCAAGGCGATCATTGCGGCGTACATCGCGTTCTTCCCGGTGGCGGTCGGCATGAGCCGCGGGCTGCGCAGCGCCGAGCCCCTGCACCTGGACCTGATGCGGACCTACCACGCCAGCGGCGCGCAGACGTTCCGGCTGCTGCGGTTTCCGGCCAGTCTCCCGCACCTCTTCACCGCGCTGAAAGTGGCTGTGACGTCCGCCCTGGTGGGCAGTATCGTCGCGGAAATCAGCACCATCTCCTTTGCGGGGCTGGGCAAGATGCTCGCTGAGAATTCCCGCGCCAGCGACACGGTCGCGCTGTGGGTGATCATGGCCTACGGCGCGCTGCTGGGCGTCGCCCTGGTGGCCCTGGTGAACGCCGCGGAACAGTGGGTGACGCCATGGACCAGGCGATGACAGCGCCGGCCCTGACCCGCCCCCGGGCGCGCGGGGCCGTCCTGACGGCGGCCCTGCTGCTCGCCGCGGCGCTCGGCCTGCTCCTGCTCAGCGCCGCGCTGCCCGCTCCGGGTGAGGGCGCGGCCCCTGCGGCGCGTCCATGGGCGCTGGGGACACTGGCGCTGCTGATCGTGGGCGCTCTGGGGGTGCGCGGCGCGGCGCAGGGCGAAAGCCGCGCCGCGCGGATCCTTCCAGCGGCGTTCACGCTGCTGCTGGGGGTCCTGGCGACCGAGGCGCTGCTGCGCGCCTACGCCGTCCCGGCCGGTCTGATCCCCACCCCCAGCCGCGTGCTGGCCGCCTTGTGGACTGCGCGGCGGGTGCTGCTTCAGGACACCCTGACGACGTTCGTGCTGGAAGCCCTGCTGGGCTTCGTGGCCGGCACGGTGCTGGGGCTCGCGCTGGCCCTGCTGGTCGTGCGCTTCCGCTTCCTCGAGCGCGGCCTGCTGCCCTACGCGGCGCTGTTCTCCTCAATTCCCATCGTGGCGCTCGCGCCGGTCATCGTGAAGGCCGTCGGGCTGGACTGGCCGAGCAAAACCGTCGTTGTGGGCGTCACGGTCCTGTTCCCTGTGGTGGTGGGCGCGGTGCGGGGCCTCCAGAGCGCGTCCCGCCTTCACCTGGACCTGATGCACACCTACGCCGCCAGTCCTGCGCAGACCTTCCGGGACGTGCGGGTCCCTGCCGCCCTGCCCTTCGTATTCGGCGCACTGAAAGTTGCCAGTACCCTCGCGCTCATATCCGCCATCGTCGCTGAGTTCTTCGGCACGAACGGACACGGCCTGGGCTTCCGCATTCAGATCGAGGTGGGCCGCTTCGGCCTGGACATCGTCTGGGCCGCCATCATCCTGGCATCCGTTGCCGGCATTGCCTTCTTCTCGCTGGTGAGCGCCGCCGAGGCCCGCCTGCTGCCGCGCCGCTGAGCATCCCGCCCCGCTTTCCCCCTTTCCTGACGGAGGTTCCCATGAAACGCACCACTGCTTCCCGTACGACTGCTCTGGCCGCCCTGCTGCTCACCCTGCCTGCCGCCCCCGCCGCCGCCCAGACCAGCCCGAAACCCGTGCCGGTGAAGGTGCAGCTCAAGTGGTTCCCGCAGGCGCAGTTCGCCGGGTTTTTCGTCGCGCAGGCCAAAGGCTACTACCGCGCCGAGGGCCTGGACGTGCAGTTCCTGCCCACCGGCGACCAAAGCCCGATCCAGACGGTCGCCACCGGCACTGCCGACTTCGGCACCACCTGGATCACAGACCTGCTGACCGCCCGGCAGCAGGGCATTCCGGTGGTGCACATCGCGCAGCTGTTCCAGAAGAGCGGCTATACCCTCGTCGCGCTGAAAAGCAGCAACCTGAAAGCCCCCGCTGATTTCAAAGGCAAACGCGTGGGGGTGTGGCCCAGCGGCAACGAGTACCCGGCCGTGGCCCTCCTGAAAAAGTACGGCCTGACCACCAGCCTGGACAGCAGCGTCAGCAACCCCAGCGTGCAGGCCGTCACGTACCCCTTTGACCCCAGCATCGTCTTTCCCGACAAGGTCGACCTGGTGAGCGCCATGACCTACAACGAGGTCGACCAGATCGTCGGGCTCGGCTACCCGCTGGACAAACTCCAGATCTTTCACGCCAGCGACTACGGCATCAACCTCCTGGAAGACCTGATGTTCACCACCGAACGCACCCTGAGCAACCGGAACTTCAAGGGCAGCGGCCAGAGCGGGGAGGACATCGCCGCGAAACTCGTGCGCGCCACCCTGAAAGGCTGGAACTACGCCGTGAAGAACCAGAAGGAAGCCGTGCAGATCGTCCTGGTGAACTGCGGAAACACCTGCAAGGGCTCCGGCACGCGCTCAAGTGCCGCGAGTCACCAGACCTGGCAGATGGCCGAAGTCGCCAAACTGTACAGCGCCGGCCCGACCCTCAAGGGCCGCGCCGGGTACCTCGACCCCGCCACGTACCAGGCGAACGTCAGCCTGCTGAAAAACCTCGGGTTGCTCAAGAGCGATCCCAGCGCCGCCGCCGTCACGTACAAGGTGTGGGAGAAGGCCACCGGCAAGAAGTAAGGCGCTGACCCGGGATGGGTGACCGCACGCCGCGCGGCTGTCATCCGTCCTCCCCCCCTCCCGAGGAGACGCATGCTTGATCCGCACCGCACCATCACTGAACTCAAGGCCCTGCGCGCCCTGACCGGCAATGAGGAGGGCGCGCAGCGGGTGGCGTTCACTGACACCTGGCTGCAGGCCCGCGCGTTCCTGAAAGAACGCCTCGACGCCCTGCCCGTGCAGCAGCACATGGACGCCGCCGGCAACTGGTGGGCGACCCTGCCCGGAGCGTCCGACCGCGCCCTCCTGATCGGCGGGCACCTGGACTCTGTGCCGAACGGCGGGTGGCTCGACGGCTGCCTGAACGTCCTGGCGGGCCTGGAGGTGCTGCGCCGCGTGAACGAACAGTACGACGGGCGGCCCCCCGTCACCCTGAAACTCGTGGACTGGGCCGATGAGGAAGGTGCCCGCTTCGGCCGGAGTCTGTACGGCTCAAGCGCAGCGTGCGGGCACCTTGACGTTCAGGAGGTCCGCACCCTCCGCGACCGGGACGGCACGACCCTGGAAGACGCCCTGGCCCGCGTGGGCGTGACCCTCACGGACGCCCCGCGTGCCCGCGAGGAACTGCGGAGCGCCGCGGCGTACCTGGAACTGCACATTGAGCAGGGGCCTGTGCTTGAAGGCCTGGACCTCCCCATGGGACCCGTGCTGGGCACGGTGGGGGTCGAGCGGCACACCCTGACGTTTCACGGACAGGCGGCCCACAGCGGCAGCACCCCCATGAACGTCCGCCGGGACGCGTTCCTTGCGGCCGGGCGGTTCGGGCAGCACATCTACGAGATTGCCGAACGGCACGGTGGGGTGTGCACCATCGGCAGCGTGAAAACCCTGCCGGGCATCGTGACGAGCGTCGTGGAGACCTGCGAACTCACGCTCGACCAGCGGCACCTGGACGCGGACCACCTCGCCGCCATGTGGCGCGAGGCGCAGGGGGGCGCGCAGCAGTTCGCCCAGGCCGCCGGATGCACCGTCACCTTCGGGGACCTGTGGCGCATTGAACCGATTCCGTTTCATCCGGAGCTGATCGAGGCGGCCGAAGCCAGCATTCTGGGTGTCACGCCCCGCACGCACCGCCTCCCCAGCGGCCCACTGCACGACGCGGCCGAAGTGGCGCGGGCCGGCGTGCCCACCGTCATGCTGTTCGTGCAGAGCCTGCGCGGCATCAGCCACAACAGGATCGAGGACACCCGCGAGGAGCACCTCGCCCTGAGCGTCCAGGCGCTCGACAACCTGACCGACCGCGCCATCCGCTGGATTCAGGCGCAGGCATGACCACGGAGGCGGGCGACGCGTCCGCGGACACCTGAGGCCCGGTCCCACGAGGCGGTGTCGCGTGACAGGAGGCGCACACTGAGTCATGCACACGCCTGAACACCCTGGGGACAAGCGTGGGGCGCGGCGCCCGGACGGACGCCCAGCCGACCGCTTCACCCGCGCCCCGCAGGGTGTGTCATGACCCCCGCCCGACTGGAGGACCCGATGCTGCCCACCCTGACTGAACTGCTGACCCTGCCGGCCTTCGCGGGCGCGGAGGTCGTCAGCGGGCACGCGCACCTGCACGAACCGGTCACGTGGGTGCACGTCTCCGAGGTCGCGGACGCCGCCCGCTTCCTGACCGGTGGTGAACTGCTGCTGACCACCGGGTCGCTGCTGGCCTCCATGAATGACGCGGAGCAGGACGCGTTCATCGCTTCACTCGCCCAGCGCGGCGCGCACGGACTGGCACTGGAACTCGTGCAGGTGTTCCGGGACGTGCCGCCCGCGCTGCTGGGGGCCTCACGACTGTACGGCCTGCCCCTGCTGGTGTTCCGCGAGGAGGTGAGTTTCGCGGCCCTGACGCGCGCCGCGCACGCCCGCATCCTGCACCGCGCCGCGCCTGCACTTGACCCTGGCCTCGCGCCGCTGCTGGACGCCCTGGCCGAGACAGGACGCAGCGTGGCGTTCCTGCGCGCGCAGCTGGGCCCGCTGCTGTCCCTGCCCGCCCGGCCCCGGTCCACGCTGCTGGGAACCCTGGACGCCCTGCTGAACACCAATTTCAATATGGCCGAAACGGCCCGCCGGCTCAGCGTGCGCCGCCAGACGGTGTACTACCGGCTGGAGCAGCTGCGCGCCATGCTGCCCGACCTGGACGACCCGCGGCGGCAGCTGGGTCTGCACCTCGCGCTGGAAATTACCCGCACCGAGGCCGGCGAGGCCATCAGCCACCTCTCCGGGGACCGCCGCGCGCCGTGAACCCCTGAACTGGACAGACTGTCTCTTGCCGCGCCAGCACGCCTAAAACTACACTTCACCCACCAGCCTGTCTGCCCGCCCCACCCGCCCGGCCTGCCGGGGCCGCCCCTTCATTCCGCCGGAGGACCCCATGCCCGAAGCGCACCCGGACTCACCGCAGATCATTCAGGACAACCGCGACTACACCCTGTTCTCGTGGAGCGCGCAGGCGCAGACCAACCCCATCCACATGGTGGGCGGGAAGGGCAGTCACTTTTTCGACGGGGACGGTCACGCCTGGCTGGATTTTTCCAGTCAGCTGATCAACATCAATGTGGGTCACCAGCACCCGAAGGTCCTGCAGGCCATCAAGGATCAGGTGGACACCATGTGCTTCGCCGGTCCGAGCTTCGCCACGGATGTCCGCGCCGAGCTGGGCCGGAAGCTGGCGCAGGTCACCGGGCTTGCCAAGAGCTTCTTCACGCTGGGCGGCAGCGAAGCGAACGAGAACGCCATGAAGATGGCGAAGCTGTACACCGGGCGTGACAAGATCATCACCCGCTACCGCTCGTACCACGGCGCCACCATGGGCAGCATGAGCGCCAGTGGCGACCCGCGCCGCTGGCCGGTGGAGCCCGGCATCCCCGGCATCGTGCGGGTGTTCGACCCGTACATGTACCGCCCGCCCATGGGCGGCAGCGCCGAAGCGTGGGAGGACGGCTGCATCACCCACATTGAGGAAGTGATTCAGATGGAGGGGCCGCACACCATCGCCGCGATGCTCGTGGAGGGCATCACCGGCAGCAACGGCCTCCTGATTCCTCCGGACAGCTACTACCCCCGGCTGCGCGCCCTGCTGGACAAGTACGGCATCCTGATGATCGATGACGAGGTCATGAGCGGCTTCGGGCGCACCGGCAAATGGCTCGCCACGCAGCATTACGGCGTCACTCCGGACATCGTCACCTGCGCCAAGGGCCTCACGAGCGGTTACATGCCGCTGGGCGCCGTGATCGTCAGCGAACCCATTGCCAAGTACTTCGAAACGCACTTCCTGGCCGGCGGGCTGACGTACAGCGGCCACCCGGTGTCCCTGGCGGCCGCCATCGCCAACCTGAAGGTGTACGAGGAGGAGCGCCTCTTCGAGCGCACCCTGGAACTCGGCGCGCATCTGGGCCGGCGCCTGGAAGCCATGAAACAGAAGTACGCCTGCGTGGGCGACGTGCGGTACATCGGGCTGTTCAGCGTCCTGGAACTTGTCCGTGACAAGCGCACAAAAGAACCGCTGGCGCCGTTCAATGGCACCTCCCCGGAGATGGCGCGCCTCGCGGCCCACCTCAAGAGCCGCTTCGTGTACGCGTACAGCCGCTTCAACTTCCTGTGGGTGTGCCCGCCGCTGGTGGTCACGCAGGAGGAACTCGACCACGGCCTGGACGTGTACGAGGAAGCCCTGGCCCTCGTGGATGAAATGATCGGCGCGCCTGTCGCCGCCGACTGACCCCCCGCTGTTCCCCCTTCACGCCCCCGCCGACCAGGAGTCCCCATGACGAACACCATGACGAAACCCGCCGCGATCAGCCACTGGCTGAACGGTCAGGTCACGCCCGGCACGTCCGGCCGCAGCAGCCCCGTGTACAACCCCGCGACCGGCGAGGTGCAGGGCCTCGTGGATCTCGCCAGCCGCGCGGAGGTGAACGCCGCGGTGGACGCCGCGAGCGCCGCGGCCCGCGCGTGGCGGCAGGTGCCGCTGAGCCGCCGGGCGGAGATCATGTTCCGCTTCCGGGCGCTGCTCGACGCCCGCCGTGACGACCTCGCCCGCATCCTGACCCGGGAACACGGCAAGGTGCACGCCGACGCACTGGGCGAGATTGCGCGCGGGCTGGAGAACGTTGATTTCGCGTGCGGCATCTCGACCCTGCTGAAAGGAGGGTACTCGGAGGGCGCGAGCACCGGCGTGGACGTGTACTCCATCCAACAGCCGCTGGGCGTGGTGGTGGGTATCACGCCCTTTAACTTCCCGGCCATGGTGCCGCTGTGGATGCTTGCCAACGCCCTGGCCTGCGGCAATGCGTTCATCCTGAAACCCAGCGAGAAGGACCCGTCCGCGAGCCTGTTCCTGGCAGCCCTGCTCCAGGAGGCCGGCCTGCCGGACGGGGTCCTGACGGTCCTGCACGGCGACCGGGAAGCTGTGGACGCCCTGCTGGAACACCCGGACGTGGCCGCCGTGAGTTTCGTGGGCAGCACGCCCGTGGCGCGCACCATCTACGAAAAGGGCACCGCGCACGGCAAGCGCGTGCAGGCCCTGGGCGGCGCGAAGAATCACATGCTCGTCCTGCCGGACGCGGACGTGAGCATGGCCGCCGACGCCGCCGTCAGTGCCGCGTACGGCAGTGCCGGTGAACGCTGCATGGCCATCAGCGTGGTACTGGCGGTCGGCGACGTCGGTGACGCCCTGGTGGACGCCATCGCGCAGCGCCTGCCTGCCCTGAAGGTCGGCCCCGGCGACCAGCCCGGCAACGAGATGGGACCCCTGATCACACGCGAGCACCGCGACCGCGTGGCCGGGTACGTCGCGTCCGCGCAGGCGCAGGGCGCGGCGGTGGTCGTGGACGGCCGCAGCCAGACCTTCGACGGCAACGGATTTTTCCTGGGCGTGTCGCTGCTCGACCAGGTCACGCCGGACATGGACGCGTACCGGGACGAAATCTTCGGCCCGGTCCTGTGCGTGGTGCGCGTGCCCACCTACGAGGAGGGCCTGAAGCTCATCAACGGAAACGAGTTCGGGAACGGCACGGCCATCTTCACCCGGGACGGCGGCGCCGCCCGTCAGTTCCAGTTCGACTGCCAGGTGGGCATGGTCGGCGTCAACGTGCCTATTCCCGTGCCGGTCGCCTATTACTCCTTCGGCGGATGGAAGGCCAGCCTGTTTGGCGACACCCACATGTACGGGCCCGACGGCGTGCGCTTCTACACGCGCACGAAGGTGATCACCTCGCGGTGGCCGGACCCCGCCAGCAGCCGGATCGACCTGGGGTTCCCACAGAACCGCTAAACCGCAGCCTGACAGGGGGAGCGTCCCGGTTGGTCCGGGAACGCTCCCCCTGTCGCGTGGTGGTCCGGTGCGTTCAGGCCGGGTCCGGACCTTGACACAGGCAGTGACAGGCCCACTCAGCCGGACTGGGCGGCGGCGCGGTATGCTCGCGGGCGTGCTGCTCCGCGTCCCCACAGGGGACCCGCACGCCGGGCCGTCGCCCCGGCGATCAGCGCGCATCTTTCACAGCAACGTTGATCCTGCTGTTGCTTCTGATTCCGTCCTGCGGGCCCGCTCCGGGTGAGCGCGCCCCGTCCCGATGTCTGCCCTGGAGGCTTCCATGACCCGACCCGCCATTGCCCTGCTGCTCAGCGCCGCGCTGTTCTCCACCGCCCACGGGCGGACCTTCGCGGAAATCAAGGCCAGCGGAACGCTGCGCATCGCCACGAACGCTGAATTCAAGCCGTTTACGTACTTTGAGGGCAAAACCATGAAAGGCTTCGAGTACGACCTGGGGAACGCGATCGCCAGGCAGATGGGTCTCAAGGCCCAGTGGATCAACCAGCCGTTCGACAGCCTGCTGATCGGCCTGAACCAGAACCGCTTCGACCTGGTGATCTCCTCGCATGGCATCACCCCCGAACGCCTCAAGGCCGTGGATTTCACGGCGCCGCATTACTGCAGCGGCGGGCTGATCGTGACGCGCCCCGGCGGGCCGAAAACCGCGGCGGCGCTTAAAGGTATGACGGTGGCGACGCAGGTGGGTACCACGTACGTGGCGCAGATCGAGAAGGTGGCCGGCGCGCGGAACGTGCGGGTGTACCCGAACAACACCGACGCCCTGCAGGCCCTGATGAGCGGCCGGGTTGACGCCATGGTCAACGAGAAGTTCTACGGCCTGGAGGCCCTGCGGCGCTCCGGCGGGCGGCTGGTGCAGGGCAGCATGCTGTTCCAGGAGCGACTCGGCATGGCCGTGGCGAAGGGAAACACGGGCCTGCTGGGCGCCGTGAACGGAGCGCTCCGGACCGTACAGGGGAACGGCACGTACGCCAAGCTCTCCAGGGCGTATTTCGGCCAGGATGTCCGCTGCAAATAAGCTGACCTGTCTGTGAGGAGCGGCCGCAGTGGAGTTGCTGCGGCCGCCCTGTTGTAGGGACCACCTGCTGTGGGTGCCGGACGGCGGGCGGGGAACACCGGACCCCTTGAGCTGCGGCCTGCCCGGCCGGCGGACCGCAGAGGCATCCCGGCTGGGCAGGCTGGCTGGTCGTTTTCGCCTGATTCTGGCTCTTCTCGCGGGCCAGTTGGAGGCCTAGCATCCAGAGTGAACGACTGCCTCGTCCCCCTTACCGCACCGCGGTCCGATACCGCGCAGGAGCCCCATGACCCAGATTCTCGACCATTCCGGCACCGCCCACCTTCTCCGCCGCGAGGACGCCCTCGGCGCGCACAACTACAAACCCCTTGACGTCGTGATTCACCGTGCTCAGGGCGCCTGGGTGTGGGACACCGACGGCCGGCGCTATCTGGACTGCCTGTCAGCGTACAGCGCCGTGAACCAGGGCCACTGCCACCCGCGCATCATTGGCGCCCTGACCCAACAGGCCCAGCAGGTGACCCTCACCTCCCGTGCGTTCCGCAACGACCGCCTCGCCGCGTTCTACGAAACAGTCACGCGCCTCCTGAACTTCGAGGCCGTGATACCCATGAACACCGGCGCCGAAGCGGTCGAGACCGCCATCAAACTGGCCCGCAAGTGGGCTTATCAGGTGCGCGGCGTGCCCCGTGACCAGGCGCAGATCATCGTCATGGACGGCAACTTCCATGGCCGCACCACCACCCTGGTCAGTTTCAGCAGCGAAGCGCAGTACAAAGAGGACTTCGGGCCCCTGACCCCCGGCTTCGTCCGCGTTCCGTACGGCGACGCCGCCGCCATCGAGGCCGCCATCACGCCGAACACGGCCGCGGTGCTGTTCGAACCCATTCAGGGTGAGGCGGGCGTGATCGTGCCGCCCGAAGGGTTCCTGCGCGCTATGCGGGACGTGTGTGACCGCCACGGCATCCTGATGATCGCCGACGAGATCCAGACCGGGCTGGGCCGCACGGGCCGCTGGCTGGCCTGCGATCACGAACAGGTCCGGCCGGACGTCGTGATCCTCGGCAAGGCGCTCGGCGGCGGCGTGTACCCCGTGAGCGCTGTGCTGTCCAGCCGCGAGATCATGAACCTGTTCCGCCCCGGCGATCACGGCAGCACCTTCGGCGGCAACCCCCTGGCGGCCGCGGTGGCCCAGGCCAGCCTGGAGGTGCTGAACGACGAGAACCTGCCGGCGCGCGCCGACGAGCTCGGCCGGTACCTGCGCGGGCGCCTGCACGCCCTGGCCAGCCCCCTCGTGAAAGACATTCGCGGGCGGGGCCTGCTGATCGGCGTGGAACTGCACGCAGCGGCCCGCCCGTACTGTGAGGCGCTGCGCGACCTGGGGGTGCTGTGCAAGGAAACGCACGAGACCACCATGCGCCTCGCGCCGCCCCTGGTGACGACCCGCGAGGACCTGGACTGGGCGCTGGAGCGCATCGAGCAGGTGCTGCGCGGCTGAACGCGCAGCGGGGCGGGCCGGGCGCAGCTTGCGCCCGGCCCGCCCTTTTCCCAGGATGCTGCGGCCGTCCTGTCTATCTCCCCCCGGGTGTCCAGTCCGCCGGGCGCCCTGCTAGAGTCCGGCGCAGTGTGCCCGCAGGCGCGCAGGCAGGGAGGGACAGGGCATGTTCGATATTCAGCGGTTTAACGGCGTGATCTACGGAGCGGACTATAACCCGGAGCAGTGGCCGCGGGAGATCTGGGCAGAAGATGCCCGGCTGATGCAGGAGGCCGGCGTGAACCTGGTCTCGCTGGGCATCTTCTCCTGGGCGCTGCTGGAACGCACCGAGGGCAACTTTGACTTCGGGTGGCTGGACGAGATCATGGACCTCCTGCATGCCCACGGCGTGGATGTCAACCTGGCCACCGCCACCGCCTCGCCGCCCCCCTGGTTCTCCCTGCAGTACCCGGACTCCCGGCCGGTGACGGCCGACGGCGTGCGCCTGGAAGTCGGCGGGCGGCAGCTGTACTGCCCCAGCCACCCGGCGCTGCGCGACGGGGCCGCGCGCCTGACCCGCGCCCTCGCCACCCGTTACGCCCAGCACCCGGCCCTGAAACTGTGGCACATCAACAACGAGTACGGCTGCCACATTGACCAGTGCTACTGCGAACACTGCGCCCGGCGTTTCCGCGCGTGGCTGGAACGCCGCTACGGCAGCATTGACGCCCTGAACGGCGCGTGGGGCACCGCATTCTGGAGTCAGCACTACATCACGTGGGCGGAAATTCAGCCGCCGCGCCGCGCCCCCACATACGCCAACCCCACGCAGCAACTCGACTGGCGGCGGTTTTCCAGCGACAACATCCTGGAACTGCACACCATGGAGCGGGCCATCCTCGCGGAAATCACGCCGGACGTGCCCGCCACCACGAATTTCCTGGGATTCCTGCCCGGCCTGGACTACTTCCGCTGGGCGCAGGAGGAGGACGTCGTGTCACTCGACGCCTACCCTGACCCCGGCAGTGACCTCGCGCACCTGGACGCCGGCATGGCGTTCGACCTGACCCGCTCACTGGGCGGCGGGGCACGCTGGATTCTGATGGAACAGGCGACCAGCGCCGTGAACTGGCGCCTGCGCAACGCCCCCAAACCGCCCGGGCAGATGCGGCTGCTCAACCACCTCGCGCTGGCGCGCGGCGCGAGCGGCATCATGTTCTTCCAGTGGCGCGCCTCCCGCGCGGGCGCAGAAAAATTCCACAGCGGCCTCGTGCAGCATGTCGGCCAGCAGCGGTCCCGCGTATGGCGCGAAGTCACCGCTTTCGGCGCGGAACTGCGCCGCCTCACACCTCTGCTGGCCGCGGGCGTACCGGCGCGGGTGGCCCTCATGTTCGATTGGCACAGCTGGTGGGCGCTGAACATCGACAGCAAACCTGCCGCGCTGCCGCTCCTGCCGCTGGTGGCCCGCTGGTACGCCGCGCTGAAGGCCCTCGGGCAGAACGTGGACTTCGTGCCGCCGCACGGTGACCTCGGCGGGTACGACGTGGTGGTCCTCCCCAACCTGTACCTCATGGCGGATGAGACCGCCAGCGCCCTGCGCGCGTTCGTGGAACGCGGCGGGCACCTGGTCAGCGGGTACTTCACCGGCATCGTGGACGCCCAGGAGCACATCCACCTGGGCGGGTACGGCGCGCCCATCAGTGACGTTCTGGGCCTGTGGGTCGAGGAGTGGGACGTGCTGCTGCCAGGTCAGACGAACACGGTGGCCTGGGCCGGCCGTGACCCCGTGACCGTCACGGACTGGTGCGACGTGATTCACCTTCAGGGCGCCCAGGCGCAGGCCACCTTCACCGACCGCTTCTACGCCGGTCAGCCCGCCATGACCCGTCATACCTTCGGGCAGGGGCAGGCGTGGTACGTGGGCACCGAACTGCCCCCGTCCGCCCTGCAGGGCCTGCTCGGGGAGGTCTTGCAGGGGGCGGGCGTGCCCCTGACGGTGCTGCCGGCGCACGTGGACCTCACTGTGTCTGCGCTGCCCGAAGGCGCCCAGGTCCTGCACCTTCTGAACGCCCACGCCACCGACCCCGTGTCGCTCCGCATTCCGGACGGGGGCGTCCTCTTCCCAGGCGGCGAAGCTGCCGGCACGACCCTCACGCTGCCGCCCTACGGCGTGACCCTGGTGCAGTACCCGCAGGCCGTGACCGTGGCGGACGTTCAGGTGCTGTAACACCCGGCGGCCCCGCACCTGAAGGTGGCCGGGGGACCACGCGAGCCACATGGTCCAGGGCGGGGTTCACGGGCCCTGAGGCGATACGACCCAGGCGATGGGCACAGCCTGCGTGGCGGCGCCGGCGGTTGAGGCCGCACCGGACCTGGGCAGGCATGACAGGGCGAAGCCGGACGCAAGGATCCGGCTTCGTTACCGTAAGGTCCGTCTGGACTCAGGAACTCTGGAACGGCAGGTACCGCGGCTGCCAGAACTTGCGTTCCACCAGGGTCAGCAGTTCCGCGTCGCTCAGGCCGCGCACGCTGAACTCCGTGGCGACGCCGTCTGCGAGGGCCTGCCGGATGACGGCCACGGCCACCTGAACACTCGCGCGGTTGAGTTCCGACACGGGCGGGTACGTCCGGGCCGGGTGGTGCTCCTGGGTGTACCCGGCCAGGGCGTACGCAGCGGCGGTGACCATCTCATCGGTAATTTCACGCACGCGGGCCAGCACCGCCCCAAACCCCAGTCCAGGGAAGATAAAGGCGTTGTTGCCCTGCCCGATCTCGTGGGTGGTGCCGCCGTGCGTGACCGGGTCAAAGGGACTACCGGTCGCCACGATGGCCTGCCCGTCCGTCCAGGCCAGCACGTCCGCAGGCAGCGCCTCGGTGTTCGCGGTCGGGTTGCTCAGCGGAAACACCAGCGGGCGGGACGTGTTGGCGTGCGCGGCGCGAACGACCGCCTCACTGAAAATGCCGGCCTGACCGCTGAGGCCCAGCAGCACCGTGGCCCGCGCGTGCCGGATGACACTTTCCAGGTCCGTGCCGGTCCAGCCGGCCGTGAGTGCGCTGGGCGTGGCCAGTGCCCGCTTGTAGTCCTCCATGGCCCGGTCGTCGGTGAGCAGACCGCGGGAATCCAGGACAAACACCCGCGCGGCGATCTCCTCGGCGCTCAGCCCTTCGCGGCGCATGCCTTCACGGATCGCGGCGGCCACGCCCGCGCCGCCGGCGCCGGCGCCGTGCACCACGACCACCTGGTCACGCAGCGCCTCGCCCTTCAGGCGGCAGGCGTTCAGCACGCCAGCCAGCACAACCGCGCCGGTGCCCTGAATGTCGTCGTTGAAGCTGGGCACCACGCGCCGGTAGCGGCGCAACACCTCGAAAGCGGCGTCCTTGCTGAAATCCTCCCACTGAATGATGGCCTTCGGGTACCGCTGCAGCGTGGCTTCCACGAAGCGGTCCATGAAACGCAGGTACGCCTCGCCGGTCAGGCGGTCGTGCTTCACGCCCAGGTAGGCGGGGTCGTCGCGCAGGTCAGCGCGGCCGGTACCAACGTCGAGTTCCACAGGCAGGGTCTTGTCGGGGCCGACGCCGCCCGCCACGGTGTACAGGCTGAGTTTCCCGATGCTGATCGCCATGCCGCCGAAACCCTGATCCCCGATGCCCAGAATGGCGCTGGAATCGGTGGCCACGATGATCCGCACGTCGTTCAGTGGAACGTTGCCGAGCGCCTGCTCGGCCCGGTCGATGTTGCGGGTGCTGAGCGTCAGGCCGCGCGGGTACCGGTAGATCTGACTGAAGCGCTGCACGGCGAGCCCCACCGTGGGCGTGTACACCACGGGCAGCATCTCTTCCACGTGCGCGGAGAGCAGGGCGTAGAACAGCACCTCGTTGCGGTCCTGGAGGTTGCGCAGGAACACGTGGCGTTCCAGCGGGTCCTCAATCTGACGGTACTCGGCGTACTGGCGCTCCACCAGCGCCTCGAGCGTGTCGACCTGCGGGGCGAGCAGGCCGTCAAGGCCCAGCGCCTGGCGTTCGTCCTCGGTGAACGCGGTGCCTTTGTTCAGCAGGGGAAAGCGCAGCAGCGGAAAGCCGCGCACCAGGGGGTGCAGGCGCCGGTGGCCGTCCTCGCCGCGGCGCACGTCGTAATGATCGGTCAGGGGCAGGTCGCGTCGGCTCATCACTGAACTCTAGTGGCGAGCGGGTGGCGGTTCATGTCCTTGTACAGCAGGTACTTGCTCCAGGTGCGGCCGAGCGCGCCGTACCACTGCGGGCAGTGGGCGCCCATCCAGATCACGTCCCCGGTCTGCACGGGGTAGTACGTGTCCTGCAGCTTGTACAGTCCCTCACCTTCGAGCATCAGCAGGCCGTGCTCCATGTAGTGAATTTCAGGGTAGGGCAGCGACGCGCCCGGCGCGAAACTCATGGTGCTGACCATGAAGTCAAAGCGCGGGTCGTCCGGCAGGAGCTTGCGGGCAATCAGGTGATCGTCGCCCTCGAACGGCGCGCCTGGATTCTCGCGCTCATTGCCCCAGCACACGGGCGGGCCGGGCGCGTCCGGGTCGGGTTCGTAGGCCTTTTCGAACACTGCCACCCGCGTTGCTTCCCGGGCCGTGAGGGTGTGGGCCGTCCCGGCCGGCAGGAACACGTGGTCGGAGGCGCCGAGCGTGCGTGTTTCCCCGTTGACCGTGACGCTGAGCGCACCGCTCAGCACAAAGGCAAAGCGCTGGTGCCCGTGCCGGGATTCGCGCGCCTGGGCGCCGGCCGGCATGTCCGCGGTGAACTGCACGAAACGCGCGCCCACGCCGATCACAGGTGCGATGTGCAGCACCACCGCGCTCAGCGGCCACTCGGCCAGTGCGGTGCGCACGAAGGTCTCGGGGGTGATGACCGCGTGCGACTCGCGCAGCGCGGAACGGGTCACGCCTAGATGTTTCATTCTGTGGGCCTCCTGTGGGCCGGTGGGGCGGGTTTCAGCAGGCGCCCGCGCAGCGTGTCATTGAACTGCGCGCCGCCGGGCGCGTGCCGGTAGGCGGCCTGTCCACGCAGGAACGTGCCGTGCACCCGCCCCCGGAACGTCTGGCCGCGGTACGGGTTGCCCTGATGCCGGTCGTACAGGTCCGTCAGCGTGAAGGTCTCGTCCAGGCGCACCAGGGCAAAGTCCGCGTCGGCCCCGAGCTGCAGGGCGCCTTTGCCGCTCAGCCCGAAGCGCCGCGCCGGGGTCAGGGCGCTGACCGCCGCGATAACTTCCAGCGGCACGTCCCGCGCCCAGTACCCGCCCTGAAGCAGGACGTTCAGGGTGGACTGCGCGCCGCTGACGCCGCCCCAGATGGCGAAGAAGTCCTCTCCGGCCTTCAGGTCCGGCGGGGCAGGGGAGTGGTCCGAGCCGACCGTGTCGATCTGCCCGGCTTTCAGCGCCTGCCACAGCGCCTCGCGTGTTGCGGCGTCCCGCAGGGGCGGCGCGCACTTGAGCAGCGCGCCCAGACGCTCGACGTCCTCCCCGGTGAAGTGCAGGTAGTGCGGGCAGGTTTCGGCCGTGACGTCCACGCCGCGCGCCCGGGCCTCGGCGGCCAGGGCCACGCCACGCGCGGTGCTCAGGTGCACGAGGTGAAGCGCCGCGCCCGTTTCCTCCGCGAAGAGAAGCGCGCGGCTGACCGCTTCGGCTTCCGTGACCGGCGGGCGCGACTGCAGGTAGTCCCGCACGCCGCGGCGGCCCTGCGCCTGGGCCGCCTGCGCGAGCGCGCGCGTGAACGTGTCGCTCTCCGCGTGGGTCGCCACGACCAGCCCGGCGCGCCGGGCGGCGCGCATGCCCTCAAACAGGGTCGCGTCGTCGGCCGCCGGAAACTCGTCCAGGCCGCTGTGGCTCATGAACGCCTTGAATCCGATGACGCCGGCGGCGGCCAGGTCATCGAGTTCCGTGAGGTTCAGCGGGGTCAGGCCGCCCCACAGGCCAAAATCCAGCCGGGATTTCGCTTCGCCCAGCGTGCGTTTGGCCCTGAAGGTCGCGCCGTCCAGCACGGGCGGCGAGGAGTTCAGGGGCATGTCCAGGTAGCTCGTGGCGCCCCCGGCAGCCAGGGCGCGCGTGCCCGTGTCGAACCCCTCCCAGTGGGTGCGGCCCGGCTCGTTCAGGTGCACGTGCGCGTCGACCACGCCGGGAAACACGTGCAGGCCTGTCGCGTCAATCTCCGCGCGCGCCGGAGTGGACGCGTCCAGCGCGAGGCTCACGATCCGGCCGTCTTCAACGGCCATGTCCGCACGCAGCGGGCCGTGCGGCGTGACCAGCGTGCCGCCGCGCACCAGCAGATCCAGCGCCATCAGGGCTGCTCCCCGGTCCGGCCCGCCAGGGCGCGCACGAAGCCCACGCCGACGCGCAGCGCGGCGTGCACGTCCTCCGGGTGCACGGTCTCGTCCGGGTGGTGGCTCAAGGCGTTCGGGGAGCGCAAGAACAGCATCGCGGCCGGCATGCGCCCGGCGAGAATCATCGCGTCGTGCCCCGCGCCACTGACGAGGTCCGGCGCCTGCAGGCCCTCGCGGGCCGCGGCAGCTCGCAGCGCCTCCCGGAAGCCGGCGTCCATGGGCACAGCGGCCTGCGCCATGGTGTGCGTAACCTTCAGGGTCACGCCGCGCTCCTGCGCGACGCGCCCGGCGGTGCTCAGCACCTCGTTCAGGGCCTGCGCGCGCGCCCCATCGTCCTCGTGGCGGAGGTCCAGCGTGCAGTGCGCCTGACCGGGAATCACGTTGATCGCGCCGGGCCGCGCGGTCAGGACGCCCACGGTCGCCACGAGGCCCGGCGTGGCCCGCGCGAGGTCCTCGGCCGCCACGGCGAAGCGCGCCGCGGCCGCCAGGGCGTCGCGGCGGTGCGCCATCGGGGTGGTGCCGGCGTGGGCGGCCTGACCCGTGAAGTCCAGCAGCACGCGGTCCTGCCCCACGATGGCGCTCACGACGCCCACGCTCGCGCCCGCCGCCTGAAGCACCGGCCCCTGCTCGATGTGAAACTCCAGGAAGCCCAGCGCCGCGCCGCGCACCTGCGCGTCCGGCAGGGCGTCAGGGTCCAGGCCATACCCGCGCAGGGCGTCCAGGACGCTCACGCCCGCCGCGTCCTGCAGCGGCAACAGGGGCGCCAGCGTGCCGGTCAGGGCCCGGCTGCCGATGAACGGCACGCCGAACCGCACGCCTTCTTCCTCACTGAACGCCAGGAGTTCCAGCGCGAACGGCAGCGCCTCGCCGCGCAGGGCCTGCGCCACCGCGAAGGCCAGGGTGACGCCCAGCACGCCGTCGAAGGCTCCGGCGTTGGGCACCGTGTCCACGTGCGAGCCCAGGTACAGGGTGGGGGCGTCCGGGGTGGGCCCCGCGCGCCGCGCGCGCAGGTTGCCCGCCGCGTCCAGGGTGACGCTCAGGTTCAGTTCGTGCGCCCAGGCGCTCAGGAACGCGGTGACGTCCCGCGACGGAGCACACAGGAACGTGCGGGTGATTTCGCCCGGGACTTCCGTGAACGCGGCGAGGCTCGCGCAGGCGTCCAGCGCCCGGCGCGACAGGAGGGTCAGGTCAGGATTCAGGGTCATGAAGGGTCCTTTCAGCGGGGGAGGTCAGGCGCGGGGTGAGGGCCAGGCGCTGCGCCTCACGGGGGAAGTACGCGGGAGCCGCGGCGCTCAGCACGAGGTGATCGAGCAGGGCCGCCTCGGGCGCGTCATCCGGGCGAAGGGTGCGGCGCAGCGTCAGGTACGCCGCGCGGTCCAGGCGGTCACCACCGGCCAGAGGTGCCTGCACGCGCACCCACTGCCACAGCAGGGCCCGGGCAAGTTCTGCCGTGGCGGTGTCCTCGATTCGGCCGGCGCGCGTCACCACGCCGCGGCCCGCGAACCACGCCTGAAACACGTCGAGCGCCAGGGCCGCCGTGTCCGCCACCTCGCGGGGGTCCAGGGGTCCGGGGTCCGGCAGGTTCAGCAGTCGCTGCGGGGTGACCGGCGCCGCGCCGGGCGAGCCAGGACCCCCCTGGGCGAGGCCTGCCCGCACGGCGTCCAGCAGGTCCGGCCGGCCGGCCCAGGCGCCTGCGAACCCCTGCGCGGCCTCCCGGCGTTTGTCGGCCCGCACGGCGTCCAGCGCCGCCTGTGGCGCCGCGGGGTCCGGCGCCACGGCGGCCGTTCCACCCACCGCCTGCGCTCCACGCGCGCGGCAGACCTGCACCAGCGCCTGGGCGTAGGCCTGCATGGCGTCCACGTCCATGCCCAGCGCCGACCGGGGTGGAATGGGCGCCGCGCGGCCCGCGCCGGTCGACTTCACGAGACTGAACACGTAATCCCAGCGTCCGGCGTTCAGCCCGAACGCCCACCGGCGCAGGTCAAACAGCAGCTCGTCGGCGACCAGCAGGCCGGGCAGGGTCTCGATCTGCAGGCACACCCGCAGCGAGCCGCCGGGCAGGCCCAGGTGCGTTTCGGCCGCGCTCAGGGCGGCCGCCCAGGCGCGCGCCTGGGCGCGGGTTTCCAGTTTCGGAAGGTACAGGTGCGGCACCCGGCCGGGCCGCGCGGTCAGAAGCGCCGCGAGATCACACAGGGCGGCGCGGGCCGGCTGGCCCCCCTGGGTCACGGCGGGTTCCAGGGCGTACAGGGCGCGTGGGCGTGCCAGCAGCGGCACCGCGGCGTTCAGCACCTCCGGCAGCGCGCCGTACGCCGCCTGCAGGTTGGCCGGCGTGGGAGCAAAGGTGTCGTCGAAGTCGATCACCACGGCGTCCGCGCCGCAGCGCAGGGCGGCGCGCAGCGCGGGGAGGTCGCTGGCTTCCACGATCAGTTCTGCCCGGCCGGGCTTCAGGTCCGGCGGCACGGACGCGGCGTGGTAGGCGGGCAGCGCCGCGATGGGTGAGGACGCCAGCCCCTGCGGCGCTGCCCGGTCCAGGGCCGCCCAGTGGGGCGCCAGCGCCTCATGCAGGGCCCACGCCAGGGGCCGGGCGGACGGGGGCAGCACCGTCAGGGCCGCCCCCAGCGCCGGTCGGCGGGCCGGAAATGGGGGGTTATTCCGCCCTGTGCGGGCGGCGCCATTCGGTGCGAGGTCATGCCCGGCAGCATAGGACGTGCGGGGGGCTCAGGGCGCGCCCGCAGGCCCCAGCCGGGCGGAAATGCGCTGCGCGGCCGCCTGGGCCGCGGTCAGGAAACGCGGCACGTCGCCAGGCGTGAAGCGCGAGGTGGGGGCCGAGACGCTCAGCGCGGCCGCCACCAGACCGTCCGCGCCGCGGACCGGCACGGCGACGCAGCGCACCCCGAGTTCCCGCTCCTGATCATCAAGCGCGAAACCTTCGTCCCGCACGCGGCGCACGGCGGCGAGCACGGCCTCCGGGGTGGTGAGGGTGTGTGGCGTGAACGGCGTGAGGGCCGCGGCACTCAGCACGGCGTGAAGTTCATCGTCCGGCCGGGTTCCCAGCAGAACCTTCCCCACGCCCGAGGCGTGCAGGGGCGCACTGGCGCCGGGCTGCGTGAACATCCGGACGAGCTGCGGGCCCTCCACCTGGTGCACGTACGCGGCTTCCAGGCCTGCGCCGTGTGGGCGCAGGACCGCGAGGTTCGCACTTTCGCCGAGCTCGGCGACCAGGGCCCGCATGGCGGGCGCCGCGGCCGTGACGAGCGCCTGCGCCGCGTTGAACGCCGCGCCCACCTGAAAGGCCCGCAGGCCCACCCGGAACAGGCCGGAGCCCTCATCCCAGTCCACGAAGCCCTGCTGCCGCAACGTCTCGAGCAGCCGGGAGGTGGTGCTGGCCGACAGGCCCGCGGCGCGCGCCACCTGTGACAGCGGCGCCTCCTGAAGCGTCGCCAGGGCCCACAGGACGCTCAGGCCGCGCTCGAGCGTGCGCACGCCGCCGGGCGCGTCCGCGCCGCGTGGCCGGCCCCCCCGGCCGCCGGGTTCGCCACTCACGGTCAGGCGAGGGCCTCGTACCCGGGCAGCGTCAGGAAGTCCATCAGGGGCGTGCGCGTCGCCGTTTCGCGGAACAGCTGCGCCGCCTGGGCGAAGTCCGGCCCGAGCCGCGCCGTCTCCTCATCGAACAGGGCGTCCCACAGCTGCGGGGTCAGGGCGCGGCCGTCTTCGAGGGTCACGCCGTGGTGCCGCCATTGCCACAGCTGGGCGCGGCTGATCTCCGCCGTTGCGGCGTCCTCCATCAGGTTGTGAATCGGCACGGCGCCCGAGCCGCGCAGCCACGCCGCGAGGTACTGCACGCCCACATTCACGTTCATGCGCACGCCCGCTTCCGTGACCGTGCCGTCCGGCGGGGTCAGCAGCTCGGCGGCCGTCACCTGCAGGTCCCGCTGCTTGTCGCTGCTGATCTGGTTCGCTGCGGGCATCAGGCGGTCAAACACCTCGGTGGCGAGTTCCACCATGCCGGGGTGCGCGACCCACGTGCCGTCGTGGCCGTTCATGGCTTCGCGTTCCTTGTCCTGGCGCACCTGCTCGAACGCCGCGCGGTTTTTCTCCTCGTCGCCCTTGACTGGAATGAAGGCGCTCATGCCGCCGATGGCCGGGGCGCCGCGCCGGTGGCAGGTCCGGATGGCGAGGCGGCTGTAGGCCGTCATCATGGGCACCATCATGGTTACCTTCGCGCGGTCCGGCAGGATGCGGTCCTGATGGGCGCGCAGCTTCTTGATGTAGCTGAAGATGTAGTCCCAGCGGCCGCAGTTCAGTCCCGCCGAGTGTTCCCGCAGCTCGTACAGGATCTCGTCCATCTCGAAGGCGGCGAGGATCGTTTCGATCAGCACGGTGCCCTTGATGGTGCCCCGGTCCAGGCCCAGGGTGTCTTCGGCCACGTTGAACACCTCGTTCCACAGGCGCGCTTCAAGGTGCGATTCGAGTTTCGGCAGATAGAAGTAGGGCCCGGAGCCGCGGGCCAGCAGTTCCCGCGCGTTGTGCCAGACGTACAGTCCAAAGTCGAGGAACGCGCCGCACACCGTCTCGCCGTCCACCTGCACGTGCTTTTCCGGCAGGTGCCAGCCGCGGGGGCGGACAAGCAGCACGGCAGTCTTCTCGTTGAGCGCGTAGGTCCGGCCGTTCGCCTCCAGGCGGATGGTGCGCCGCACCGCGTCGCGCAGGTTGATCTGGCCGCTGATGACGTTGGTCCAGGTGGGGCTGCTGGCGTCCTCGAAGTCAGCCATGAACACCCGCGCGCCGCTGTTCAGGGCGTTGATGATCATCTTGCGGTCCACCGGCCCCGTGATTTCCACCCGGCGGTCCTGCAGGTCCGCGGGCAACGGATTGATGCGCCAGTCGCCGTCGCGGATGGCCTGCGTGTCCGGCAGGAAGTCCGGGAGTTCACCGGCGTCCAGCCGCGCCTGCCGCGCTTCACGGGCCGCCATGAGGTCGCGGCGGCGACCTTCGAACTGGCGGTGCAGCGCCGCCACGAAGGCCAGGGCCTCGGGCGTCAGGATCTCGCGGTGCGCGTCCGTGAGGGGGGCGGTGATGGTCAGGCCGGCGGGCAGCGTCTGGGTCATGCGGGGCTCCTGGGCACAGAGAGGTTTTTCGTAGAGTGAACTTGAATTTCACTGTACGAAAATCTGATCCGGGCCGCCAGCCCCGCCGGCGTTCCTGCGTGGGAGACACGCCGGCGCTGAAACCGGACCTGCGGCGGTCTGGTTCCGTGTGGGGGTGCGGCCCCCTCTGGCCCGGTCCGGGCCGCGCCCCGCTGTGTCACGGCCCGACGAGCACCACCCTCAGGTCGTTCAGGTTCTGCCCGGTCGGCCCGGTCACGAGCAGGTCGCCCAGCGCCGCGAAGAAGGGCGCGGAATCATTGTGATTCAGTGCCGCCGGTGCGCTCAGGCCCAGCGCCCGGGCGCGCGCCAGTGTGCCGGGGGAGAGGAGGGCGCCGGCCGCGCCGGCCGTGCCGTCCGCACCGTCCGAACCGGCCGACAGGGCGTGCACGCCCGCGCCGTCCCCGAGCGCCAGGGCGAGGGCCAGCGCGAATTCCGTGTTGCGGCCCCCCCGGCCTGCGCCGCGGACCGTCACGGTCGCCTCTCCGCCGGAGAGAAGCGCCACCGGGGCGGCGCAGGGCGTGCCGTGGGCCTGCACGGAACGCACCAGCGCCGCGTGGAAGGCGGCGAGTTCACGGGCCTCCCCCGTGAACGTGTCCCCCAGGATGACTGGCCTGACGCCCTGGGCGTCCAGGAAGGCGGCGGCGGCCCGCAGCAGGTGCCGGTTGCCGCCCACCACGGTCGTGACCACGTGGGGCAGGGCGGCCGGAGTCTCGGGGTGCGCCCCGGCGGCGCCCGCCTGAAAGTAAGCGCGGGCTTCGGGGGCCGGCACGCCGAAACGGTCCAGGACAGCCAGGGCGTCGCTGAAGGTGGTCGGGTCGGGCACGGTGGGGCCGCTGGCGATCACGGCCGGATCGTCCCCGACCACGTCACTGAGCAGCAGGGTCTGCACGTGGGCGCGCGTGGCCTGCGCGAGTTGCCCGCCCTTGACGGCCGAGAGGTGACGCCGCACGGTGTTCAGCGCGTGTATGTCCGCCCCGGCGCGCATCAACGCGGCGGCCAGCGCCGCCTTCTGCGGGCGGGTCACGCCGTGGGGGGCGCTCATCAGGGCTGAGCCTCCGCCGGAAATCAGAACCAGCAGGGTGTCGGATTCGCGCAGGGTTCCCACGCGCGCCAGGGCGCTCAGCGCGGCGTGCTCGCTGTGCTCGTCCGGGTGCGGGTGGCCCGCTTCATGGACGTCCACGGTGTCCGGCCAGGGTCCGCCGGCCGCGCCGCGCGGCACGATCAGCTGGGCCGGCGTGTCCGGGTACCGGTCCAGCGCGGCGCTCAGCATGCTGGCGCCGGCCTTCCCGACACTGAGGATCAGGGCGGGGCGCGGTCCGTTCAGGTGCGGCGCCACGAGCGTGCCGGGCCGGGTGGCGGTCAGGGCGGCGTGAAAGGTGGCGCTCAGCAGCTCGCGCATGGGGTCAGGGGACGCTGGTGTGCACCCGCACGCCGTCCGCTTCGAAGGTGGCGCGCGCGGCGGGGGTGGCGTGGTCCGTGACCCAGTCCTGCACCTGGTTCAGGGTGGCGAAGGTGGCGAAGCCCGTGGGGCCCCACTTGCTGTGGTCGGCAATCAGGACATTGCGGGTGGACTGGGTCATGATCACGGTCTTCTGCTGCGCCTCGATCAGGTTGCTGTTGGTAAGGCCGCGGGTCGGGTCGATGCTGGTGCAGCCGACGAGAAACACGTCGTAGCGGTAGCGGCGCACCGCGTCGAGCGCGTCGGGGCCGGTGAGGCTGAAGGTCGAGCCGTACAGCTCGCCGCCCACGACGTACAGGGGGCATTCGCCGTTGAGTTCGTAGGCGACGTCAATGCCGTGCGTCACGACGCGCAGGGTGCGGGTGAGCTGCGGGGTGCGTTTCATGGCCTGGGCCACGGCCAGGGCGGTGGTGCCGGCGTCCAGGTAGACGGTCTGGCCGGGGCGCAGCAGGCTCAGGGCGGTCTGGGCCAGCAGGGTTTTGGCGTCCTGATGAAGCTGCTGGCGGTCGGCGTACTGCTGGTCCTGGCTGGCCAGGGCGGCGCCGCCGTGGAGTTTACGGATCAGGCCGCGGCTGGCGAGGACGTCGAGGTCGCGGCGGGTGGTGGCGCCGCTGACCCCGAGCTGTTCGGTGAGGGCGGTGGTGCGCAGGCGTCCGTGGCGAGCGAGCAGGTCAAGGATGCGCTGGAGGCGGTCCTCCGCAAGCGGGGCATTCATCTCTGCTCATGGTAGCGCAGCCCGGCGTGCGGGGGGCCAGTCTGGAAAAGACTCGTGCTGGTGGGCGCCGGGTGGAATTTTCTTCATGAGTCGACAAGCGTGATGCCCCCCCTTGTCGGGAGATGCTTCGCACAGGTATGATCTAAATTGCTCAAAACTGATCACGATTCGTCAGGAATCGGCACGGACGCGGGTGACGACGGCCCGCTCCCCCAAGGAGGGCTATGATCAATCTTCCCCGCGCACTGATCCGACTGGGCGCCCACGCCACCAGCAAGGACGACGCCATCACCCAGGTGGCGGCCCTGCTCGCCGACGCCGGATACACCGACCCCACGTACCTGCGCGGCATGCGCGAGCGCGAAACCCAGGCGAACACCTACCTGGGCAGCGGCATCGCCATTCCGCACGGCACCCCCGACACCCGCCACCTGATCCGCCGCACCGGCATCGCCGTGCTTCAGGTGCCGCAGGGCGTCCCGTGGGGCGAGGGCGGCGAGCACGTCCGGCTGGTCGTCGGCATCGCCGCCGCCAGCGACGAACACCTCGACATCCTCCGCCGCCTTACCCGCGTCCTGGCGGACGACGCCCTGGTCGAGCGGCTGTCCGTCACCACCGACCCCGCCGACCTCCAGACGGCCCTGACCGGCCAGACCACCCCCGCCGGCGAGGCGCCCCTGGCCCCCAGCACCCCGGAACTGCCGTACAGCGCGCAGGTCACGCTGCCCAACCCCCTGGGCATGCACGCCCGGCCGGGCACCATGCTCGCCACTCTCGTGCGCCGCCTCGGCGCACGCGTGCGCCTCGAACACCAGGGCCAGAGCGCCGACGCCCTGCGCCTGATGGAACTCCTGAGCCTGGGCCTGCGCCAGGGCAGCGTCCTGACCGTTCATGCCGACCGTGAGGCCGCCCTGACCGCCGTGACCGACGCCATCCGCACCGGCCTGGGCGACGACCTCAGCGCCCCCGCCCACGCCGCCCCCGCCCGCCGCGCGCCCGAGTGGCGGCCCGCCGGCGCCACCATCGAGGGCGTGCCCGCCAGCGACGGCCTGGTCATCGGTGAAACCCGCCTGTACTGCCCCACCGACCTGCACGTCACTGACCTGCCCGGCGAAGCGGCCGCGCAGGCCGACGCCCTGGATCACGCCCTGAATGCTGCGGCCGCCGACCTGCGCCGCCTGACTGAAGAGCAGCGCGCCGCCGGCCACGCCGACCGCGCGGCCATCTTCAGCGCGCACCTCGAACTCCTGAACGACGAAGGTGCCGTTCAGGACGCCGTGAGCCGCATCCTTGACGGGCACGGCGCCGCGTGGGCGTACCAGCAGGCCGTCGACACCCGCATCGCTCAGCTGCAGAAACTCGACGACCCCACCCTGGCGGCCCGCGCCGCCGACCTGAGTGACGTGCAGCGCCGCGTGCTGCGCCACCTGCTCGGCCTGCCGGAAGACACCCTGGACGCCAGCCGCCCCGCCATCCTGCTCGCGCCCGACCTGACCCCCAGCGACACCGCCCGCTTCAGTGAGGGCGCCCTGCTGGGCTTCGTAACCGCGCAGGGCGGCCCCACCAGCCACACCGCGATCATCGCGCGCGGCCTGGGGCTCCCGGCCGTCGTTGCCGCCGGCAGCGGCGTGCTGGACGTTCCCGACGGCACGCCCGCCATTCTCGACGGGCAGGCCGGCGCCCTGTACCTCAATCCTTCCCCTGCTGATCTGGACGCCGCCCGCGCCCGGCAGATCGCCCTGAAAGCCGAGCAGGACCGCGCCCGGGCCGAGCGCCACCGCCCCGGCGCCACCCGCGACGGCACCCGTGTGGAGGTCGCCGCGAACATCAACCGCGCCGCAGCGGCGCCCGCTGCGCTCGACGCCGGCGCGGAGGGCGTGGGTCTCATGCGTACCGAATTCCTGTTCCTGGAGCGCGACAGCGTGCCCAGCGAGGACGACCAGGAACGCGAGTACCGCGCCATGGCCCAGGCGCTCGGTGAGCGCACCCTGATCATCCGCACGCTCGACATCGGCGGAGACAAGGACGTGCCGTACCTGGGCCTGGAACGCGAGGACAACTCCTTCCTGGGGCTGCGCGGCATTCGCCTGTGCTTTGAACGCCCGGACCTCTTCCTGCCGCAGCTGCGCGCCATTGCCCGGGTCGCGAAGGACCACCCCAACGTGCATGTGATGTTCCCCATGATCAGCACCCTGGAGGACTTCCGCCGGGCGCGCGCCATGCTCGACGACGTGCGCGCCGAGCTGGGCGCGCCGCGCATTCCGCTGGGCGTGATGATCGAGGTGCCCTCCGCGGCGCTGCTGGCCCGCCAGCTCGCCCCGGAAGTGGACTTCTTCTCGGTCGGCACCAACGACCTGACGCAGTACACCCTCGCCATGGACCGCCTGCACCCGCAGCTCGCCCGGCAGACGGACGCCATGCACCCGGCCGTGCTGCAGCTCGTGAAACTCACCGTGGACGCCGCCGAAGCGCACGGGCGCTGGGTGGGCGTGTGCGGCGGCGCCGCCGGAGACGACGTCGGCGCCCTGATCCTGACGGGCCTGGGCGTGCGGGAACTGTCCGTAAGCGCCCCGCAGGTGCCGGGCGTGAAGGCCGCGCTGCGCCAGCATGACCTGAGCGTCCTGCGCGCCCTGGCCGAGCAGGCCCTCGCGCAGCCGGACGCCGAAGCGGTCCGCGCCCTGGCCCGCGCCCTGAACGCCCCGCAGACCCACGGAGCGCGCCCGTGACCACCGCGCCGCGCGTGGTGACCGTCACCCTGAACCCGGCGCTGGACCTGACCGTGCAGGCCGCCCGCTGGCAGCGCGGCGAGGTCAACGCGGCGCGCGCCGCGCAGCAGGACGCAGGCGGCAAGGGCGTGAACGTGGCGTCCTTCCTGGCCGACTGGGGGGTCAGCGTCACCGTCACCGGCCTGCTGGGCCGCGACAACGCCTCCCCCTTCGAGGCCCTGTTCCGCACCAAGGGCGTGACGGACGCGTTCGTGCGCGTTCCGGGCGCCACCCGCGTGGGCCTGAAGATCGTGGACCCTGAGCAGGGCGACACCACCGACCTGAACCTCCCCGGCCTGACCGTCAGCGACCGCGCCCTGACCGACCTGCACGCCACCCTGCACGCGCAGACGGCCGCGGCCGAGGTGGTCGTCATGGCCGGCAGTCTCCCGCCGGGCGTGCCCGCCGGTTTCTACGCACAGGAAGTCGCCCGGCTGCGCGCCCAGGGCCGCTTCGTGGCGCTGGACACCAGCGGCGACGCGCTGCGTGAGGCGCTCACGGCCTCCACGCTGCCGGACCTGATCAAACCGAATATTCACGAACTGGAAACGGCCCTCGGGCAGCCCCTGCCCAGCGACGACGCCGTCCTGCAGGCCGCCCGTGAGCTGATCCGGCGCGGCGCGCGGCTGGTGGCCGTGTCGCAGGGGGAACGCGGCGCCCTGCTCGTTACCGCTGCAGACGCCGTGTTCGCCCGGCCGCCCCGCGTGACGGTCCAGAGCACCGTCGGCGCCGGCGACGCCATGGTCGCCGGACTGATCAGCGCCCACCTTGACGGCCTGGACCTGCCGCACACTGCCCGCCGCGCCACGGCCTTCAGCGCCGGGAGCATCACCCGCCTGGGCGCCCACCTGCCCTCCCGCCCCGACCTTGACACGCTGGCCGCCCAGGTCACCGTGCTGGCCGCCGCCCCCACCCTCTGACTATGTCCCGTCCCCCAGGAGAAGCTATGGCACATATCGTTGCAGTCACGGCCTGCCCCACCGGCATCGCCCACACCTTCATGGCCGCTGAGGCCCTGCGCCGCGCCGCGGCGCAGGCCGGCCATGACCTTCACGTGGAAACGCAGGGCAGCGTCGGCGCTCAGGACGTCCTGAGCGCCGCGCAGATCGCGCAGGCTGACCTCGTGATTCTCGCCGCGGACGTCAGTGTCGACGAGGCCCGCTTTGCCGGCAAGACCGTGGTGCACGCCAGCACCGC
>NZ_CP083459.1:300000-386169 GCF_020229735.1 Deinococcus taeanensis
AGGCACCATCTCCTTTCATCTCAAGGCCCTCACCACCCTTGGCCTGATCGAACGCACCGGCGCCCGCGGCCGCCTGCACCTCACCGACCAGGCCCGGCTCGCCATTCAGTCGGGGATTCCCATCTACGGGCAGGTCGCTGCGGGCGCCCCGATCCTCGCGGAGCAGACCCCCGATCACGTTACACCCAGCCTCGACGACCTGCTCGGCGTGAAAGAAGGCGACTTTCTCCTGCAGGTCCGCGGCGAATCCATGACCGGGATCGGCGTCATGGACGGCGACTACGTCCTCGTGCGCCCCGCACCGGAAGTGCTCGACGGCGAGGTGGCGGTGGTTCTGATTCCCGGTGAGAACGCCGCGACGCTCAAGCGGCTGTATCACTTTGCTGAGGACGTCATCCTGATCAGCGAGAACCCGGCCATGCCGCGCATGACCTTCCCGGCCAGTGAAGTCCAGGTGCAGGGGCGCATGATTGCCCGGCTTGGCATGGCTGGCCCCCGGCCCCTGGCGCGGAGGCCCTGACCGTGGCGGGACGCGCGCCGAGTCTCACCGCCTGCGTCCTGCTGAGCCCCTGGCCGCTTGAACACGTCCGCTGTCAGCACCCTGGGGTGCCCGCCGCTGTCCTGAATGCCGCCCACAGAGTTGTTCAGTCCTGTCCGCTCGCGCAGCAGGCCAGCGTGCAGCCCGGTCTGCGCGAGACCGCGGCGCTGTCGCGCTGCCCGGACCTGCATGCGGCGCTCGTGCCGGCGCCGGAAGCGCAGGCCACCTGGCATGAAGTGCTGGAACAGCTGTACGCCCGCTTCAGCAACCGCGTCGAGGGGCGAACCCCCGGCGTTGCCTTTCTCACCGTGGGCGTGGGGGCCGCCCGGGACCTTGCCGCGGCGCTGCACGCGCCCGTCGGCCTGGCCGCCAGCTGTGAACTGGCGCACCTCGCGGCCCTGCGGGCTCGTCCGGGCGAGGTGCACGCGGTGGGCGCCGGGACTGCGGCGGAGCAGGCCTTCTTGCAGGTGACGCCGCTCGGGCACCTGCAGGTTCTGGGCGTTCCGCTCTGCGTCCTTGAGCGGCTGGCCTTCCTGGGCCTGCGGGACCTCGGCGGCGTCATGGCGTGGCGACCCGGGCAGCGCGAAGCCTTTCTGGGCGTCGACGTCGGCCGGCGGGTCAACCGCTTCCTGAACGGCGAACGGACTCCCGGCGTCGGGAAGTACCACGCCGGACAGCTGCTCGAAATGTCACTCGCGTTCGACGTTCCCCTGACGGAACCGGCGCCGGCGCACGCGGCGCTGGGGGCCCTGCTGCCGGAGCTGCGCGCGGCCCTGCGCGGGCGGCTCTCCGCCACCCGGCAGCTGAAGTGGCCGCTGGACGGCGCCGCCCTCACCCGCGTGGCCGGCCTGGCCTTCGGGGAGACCGGGGCGCTGCCGCTGGGCGTGGACCGCCTGACCGTGACCCTCGGCGGCCTCGCGCAGCCTTCGCGGATGGTCGGCCTCTGGGCTGGGGTGGCGGAGCTCAAGGTTACGAAAGGCGTTCTGGCGCGCTTCCCGGACGCGCTCGTGCGGGTGGAGTGGCTTGACCCCTGGGCGTACGCCACCGACGCGCAGTACGCCTGGGTGGACTGGGTGACCGGCGACGTGCGCCCGGGCCGCATGACGCCCCGGCACGCGTGGCGGCCGCCTCCCGCGCAGGCGCATGAGCGCGTGGTGCAGGGCGTGCTGGCCTTCCTCGAGGGGCGTGACCCGTGAAGGCGTACCAGGATGAGGTGCAGGTGGACTGCCGGGCTGGCCAGCCCCGCCGGCTGATCTGGAACGGTCAGGTGTACGCCGTGCAGTCGGTCATGGACCGCTGGCGGTATGGCGGGCGGTGGTGGCTGGGGGAGGTGCCGCGCACCTGCTACCTCGTGCAGGCGGGCGCCCTGACCGCGGAGCTGCACCGCGAGGACGGCGAGGGGGGACGCTGGTGGCTGGCACGCGTTCAGGACTGATTCAGGGCCGGAACGTGCTGCAGGATCAGGCTGAGGCCCCGCACGGTCACCTGGGCGCGACCCGGTCAGGCCTGCACCTGCGTCCCCTCCCCAGGGCTGTGCGGCAGGCCCACGGCGGCCACGGTCTGGCGGTGCTGCGCGGCCCAGGTGGTGGCATGGGTCGGTCGCTTCCGTCCGGTCCGCAGCGTCTCGCGGGTCAGGGTTGCACATGACCACGCCGACGGTCCTGGGCGCGCTGCTGACCTGCCAGTCCTTCTTTTCGGAAGGGCGGTCCACGGTCAGTCCACGCCAGCTGGTGCAGACCGCCAGGCGCGCGGGCTTCACGGCCGTCGGGCTGGTGGACTGGTGCAGTGTCGCCGGCGCCGTCGAACTCTGCGCCGAAGCGCACGAGCACGGCCTGGGCGCGGTCATCGGTGTGACGCTGCCCGTGCTGAAGCGGTGTTGCTGCGTGCGGAGGTACTGCTGCTCAGTCTGGAAGGGCAACAGGGCATGGCTCTGGAACGTGCCCAAACGCTGGTCGCACATGCCCGCCGCCATGAAATGCGCGAATGGCTTGGTCACGGACTGATGCTGCGTGCTGGGTTTGACGCAGCAGCCGAGGCAGCCCCTCTATGGCAAGAAGCGTTGGAGATCGCCCGTGCTGAGGGCCTACTGGAGTTGCAGTGCCAGGTCGCCTCAGCTCTGGCTAAGGTGTCACACGAACCGAGGCTGCGGCCGGAGGCATTACAGACCCGTGGATACCTGGACGCCCAAATCGTCCTGTACGAGACAGGGCAGTCAGAGGGGAATCGTCTGCATTAGCGTGAAACGCTTGGGAACCGCGGAATTAGTCCCCTCAGCTCATCGTGGGCCAGAAGACCGTCGTAGAGAGCGTTTATACGCCCGCTCCTGACCCCGGCCACCTGAGACGCTGGTGAAACGCGTCAGCAGGCAACCTGATGGTGTGCCGTACGATCCGTGGTTCAGAGGGAAGGTTGCTTACATCCTGCGCATTGAGCGTGAGGGGGCGCGCCTGACCCTGCACCTGTAGGACCTTCGCAGCCGGAAGCAATGGCACTTCCGCTCCTGGGAGGAATTACAGCAGCACGTTGAGCGTCGGCCGCTCCAGACACTGCGTTGAGCTGTGAGTGGTCGAACGGAATACAGCCGATCTGTATGGGGAAAGGGGAGGACGATATGAACAAAATCCTGATTTGGAGTGCGCTGACACTGGGACTGGCGAGCTGTAATGGAGGGGGAACGACTGATGGTTACCTCCCGCCCAGTCCAGTGGTGGCGCGGGTTGAGATTGACCAGCCATCGCTGCTGCTGACAGGCACCGGGAAATCGGTACCCATCACAGCCAGTGCCTACGACGCCAGTGGGAAGAAGCTCAGTACGCCGGTTCAGTTCGAATCGTCACGGCCGGAGGTCGCGGCCGTGGGCGCTGATCAGGTGCAGGCTCTGACGGTCGGCTCGACCCAGATTACGGCAGTCGCGGGATCAGTGCGCAGCCGTCCAGTCATCGCGGCAGTAGCCACTTTGAACAGTGACGTGACCGAAGTAGCGGCCGCCAACGTGCTGGCTGGGCCCAACTTCGTGGGACTAGCACCCGATCAGGCCCCCACGGTCGGCAGCCAGTACACCGTGGTGGTTCAGAACCTGACTCCTACGCTGGGCAAGAAGTGGTTCAGTCAGGGACGGTCCAGCAATGATCAGGGTGGGCAACGCCTGCAGGGCAAGATCGTGAATGTGCAGGATTATCCAGGCGGCGGCAAGCTCGTGACATTGGAAGTCACGCCCTACGAGGAGATCTTCAGCAAGTTACTGATTGACGAGGAGATCAATTTCTCAGGTGCGCCTGACACTGTCCCTCCAGGCTTCGCGCCTCAGGCTTTCGTCGGAAATGGGGCCGTTGAATGTGAACTGAGCGACGTTGGGACCACACCGCCGATCACGTTGGCCGTACCCACGATGAATATCGGCTTCAATACGGACGAGTCGAGGACAGGCATCCGGGTCAACGTCGGCTTCGGGAGCGAGAATGTCGTGAAGGTGCGCTTTCGCGGCACGTTGGACGCGAGCCTGGCCTTGTCTGGCCGCATCACTCGCAATTTCAGCGGCTCGGTCGACTGCCGCACCCGTATTCCCATTACCCGGAATATTGCCGGAATCCCACTGCCGTTGTTTACGAGCCTGACCAGTGAGCGGGGACTGGGCGTGAAGTTCTCCGGTGACTTCAGCGGTCCAGACACGACGTTCGAGGCGCAAGGCGGGTTGAGGGTCGCACTGGATCTGGGGGCCAGTCTGAACCTCAGTAGCGGTCAGATCACGCGGTTCAACACCGTTACGCCCACTCCTTCAGGAGTGCTGCAAATGAGTTCGGGAGATGAGGTGACGCGTTTTGACGCCTCGGCCGAAGCCTACGTCTTCGACAACTGGATCCTGCGTGCCGGGCCGGCCGCTTTTGACCTGTGGGTCGACAAGAATGGCATTCGCCAGGTGGCCGCACTGGTGTCCGTACCGCAGCAGATCACATCCGGCACTCGCAACACGCTGAAGCTGGAAGGCTTCGGACGCAATGGGCCGGGCCGCGAGTTCGATAATTTCCTACGCTTCTTCAACGCCCGTGAGCTCGCCCCAGCCACCGAAACGTACACCGACATGATCCGTGCCGCCCCTTTCACACTCGACATCTTCAATTGCAACGCCATGAGTACAGCTCCGACCCGCGCGCTGTGCGTGACCCGCTTCACTGAGCGCAGCTACCCGGTTCTGGGAGACAACATCTTGAAGCTTGAGGTGTGGGTGCGGCGTGGCACTGCTGTTCCTTTCCTCTTGACGCAGGACACGAGCGTCTCGGCCTCGACCATCACCACCTTCACCCCGGCGGCCACCGCCCTGCAGACGGGTGACACGTGCTTCCTGGCGGTCTACACCAAGGCCATGCCGATCGTCGGGATGGTTACAGGCAACGGGACAAGCTGCCTATAAGAGGGATGAATGACCCGGTAAGGGTTATGAAATTGCAACACCTTGGTGGAGTATCAGTTTGGGATGGGGGCTTGCTCAGCACCGGACACCTCGGGAAACTGATGTGCTGGCGGTTGGAAATGGCATCCCAAGGAGCCGCAGGCAGTCCCAGAAGTTATCGCCGCCCCACCGCGCCGCCTGAGTGAGAATCTGCCACCCGATCCGCGTCACGCTCACGACCGCTCGCCCGCGCTTGTCCCGTCGAGGGGACTGGGTCGCTCCCCGCTGCGCCCCCACCCGGGTCATCCAGGCCAGCGCGATACACAGCAGTCCGAAGAGCCGAGAGATTCGTTCTGGCGCTGTCATGTGCGTGGCCTCCAGATTCAGCCCTCGAGATTTCAAGGCGGAAAACGCCGATTCAATCGCCCACCTGAGCCGATAGGTGTTCAGTACGTCCAGCACGGGCAAATCGGATGCCACGATCACCCTGTCCCCCGCGGGGGACAGGGTGATGACCACGTGCATCCAGCCCCCATACACCCACGTCCGTTCGAACAGGGCGCGCACCTGTCCCGGTTGCCGCGTCGTGAACAGGTCTCGCACCAGTTCATCGGAGGTCCTGGTGTTCTCCCGGATGCGGAGACACTGCTGGATGCGTTTCCAGCGTAGGAACGAGCACCACTCGCGCCCCACGAACTCCCGGTCCGCGATCAACACGGCCCAGTGCCGGGAAGGTAACACCTTGAGCAGACGAGCGACCAGGAGGATCCGGGCAACAGCTGCACTGCTGCCTTGATGGGGCTGGATCGACCAGACGAGGGGAATCACCGCGCCCCCAAGCAGAACGCCCAAGACGAGGATGTTCAGCGGCGTCTGACCGTCGTGCCACGTCGTGCGGTCCATGATCAGGGTGAGCTTGCCGTCGGGCAGCAAGGGAAGCAGGACGCCACAGACGTCCTGCTGAGTGAGTTGAGCATCGTGGAAGACCCGGGCAACCGTCCGGGTCTTGGATTCCAGGGTTGCCGCTCTGGGGAGATGGAGCGCGATCTTGCGGTGGAGCGTGGATTCAGCCTGGAGGACGGCCAGGAGGACTTCCGCGAGCCGCCTCAGAGCATCGAGGCGGCGATGAGGGAGATGGGCTTTGAGGTGGGCAGCCAGCGTGTCAGCATGCAGTCGGGCGGTCTCTGAGCTCGTCACAGACCCAGATACCGCCCCTTGTCATGCTCCACTGCGTTCAGGACGCCATTTCTGGCGAAGTGTCAGGTGCTGAGGTAGAAACCAGAACATGCGAAATGGTCTACAATTCTAGCTACCAATGCGTACAATCATACTGCCGTTGAAAGTTGCCGCCTGGCTAGTTCTCCTCGGATTGTGGGCATTTTGCGCCTATTCGACCTTGGTAAAGGGCACGAACACTCTTTATCTCGCATTGCTGACTTCAATAGCCGGATACTTTATCTTTAAAATGTTGAGTAAGTTCACTGGCAAATAAAAGTAGCTTAGTGCCGGATATCCTGACCGCCTGACAGAAATTATAAGAAAGCGTCCCCTACCGGGGACGCTTTCTGTTTGTGAAAACAGAGAGTCTGTGATTACGCGTTAGGACTTTGTTGGCGAATTCGGGGATAGTCAAATTCATGACTCAGGTTCACACTGAGCCATGAGCCTAGAAGCCATCCCAATAACGGGAGTGACGACGTCGTGCTGCTCCATACCTCATGGAGCCCCAGCAGCATGGTCCGGTGGAATTGATTGATCACCCCGTTTAAAGTAAGTCTGAAAAATGTGCTGGCGCAGGTCTTCCCAGGAGCATAGTCCGTGCACGGCAGAGGTCGGAGGTGGGGCGCTCATGCCTCAAGCTGCGTACCCAAACGATTTAACCAAAGCCGTGTGGAACGTCCTTTTTCCTCTTCTTCTGCTGCGTTTCATCAAGGTAACCGAGGGGCGCAACCCGTTCGGGATCATTGGCGATGCACTTCAGGCTCACGCGAGGGCGCACCATCCTGAAGTGCTGGATCGCTCCGGCTGAACTGGGCACTGGCCAACGCTGGTGATGTTCCAGGTCGACGTCTGCGAGACCACCGTTGCTGAATGGCAACAACGATGCCTTGTGATCGCCCTCCCTGCTCAGGTGTTCCGCTGAAGTTCGCGGATGAAGGTCACCAGTTCCTTTCCCTCAGGCGAGTCCAGTTTCCAGGCGGCCACCTCAGCCAACATCGACGGCACACCTGCATCCCGCGTCTGAAGCAGGGTCAGCAATGCCTGTCGCTTCACCCCTATCCCCCGATCGGAACGGACCAGTGCCATCAACAGAGGGACCGACGCCGCGTCTGCCCACCCATCAATCGACCAGCAGACCTCAGTCAGGAGGGCGTCCGGCCCGCCAGCAGCCAGCACTCGGTTTGCAAAGGGTGCAGGCCGTTCAGCGACCACGGCCCGGCCCACCTGATACAGCATGATCTGCAGCTCTGGCTCAGCGGTCGACAAGCGCTCGAACACCGCATCCAACACCCCAGCACGGGTCTTGTCTGACCATGCGTCCATGGTGGCTGTGAACCAGCCCAGGCGATTCTCGTGCCGGGCCATCAACAACACATCTACGAGCGCATCGTCCGTCATGGTCATCAGGAGAGCACAAGCACGCCCAGGACGCCTGTTTGACCTACCAACTTCGCTGGTCCGTGGAATGCACGTTCTCCTCAATGAAATCCCGCAGCTTCGATCTGGAGCGGACGGGCATGACGCACACAGATCGTCTTGAGCGACTGTTCGGCATCGTGACCCTCGCCTGGGTGTGGTGCCTGTGTGTGGGCGTGAATGGGGCGCTCAGCGCCCCATCCAGATCAAAGCCCATGGCCGCAAAGCCCTGAGCCTGGTCACGGCTGGAACGATTGGCACACGCACTCCAGTGGAATCATTCAGCACAAGTGACGTTTGCAAACCTCTTGGCGTCTGGTTTTTCAGCCCCTGGCGCACTAGCAGGACAAGGTGTCCAGTACTGAACTATCCACCAGCGAAAGAAGCGCAGGTGCAAGGCATTCTCGGGAGTGATTTCAGTGCGGCGGCCAACTGGTCATGGGGCAGGTCATCAGTGACGTTGAGCGGCGTGACACTTGTCCCGAGCCGATCATGACGGAGACCGTACATTGAATGAACTGAATGAACGTTCAGCTTGCTAAAACGGATTCCAACTCCTTGGCCTGTCGCCATCACAGACGACGCCAACCCACGCCTCCCCCGTTCCCCCTAACTACTCACCTCCAGGAGCCCCATGCGCAGACGTTCCCTCGTGCTCCCCTTCGCCGCGGCTGGCATCCTGCTCAGCGCCTGCGCTTTCATGCCACTGGCAACCCCGTCCACCGACTCCCCCTTCCTGAAGCGGATGCAGGCAGCGGAGCAGAGCCACACACTCCACCTCCCCGAAGTGGACCTTCACTACCTTCAGCTCGGCCAGGGCCCCCCCGTCGTGATGCTCCCCGGCGGCGGCTCCTGGGCCTACGACTTCTACGACCTGGCATCACGGCTCGCCACCAACCACACCGTCTATATTCTGGACACCCCGGGAAACGGCTACACCGTCCCTGCTCCATCCACCGACCTGAACAGGCTCTACACCCTCGAAGGGATCAATGCTGTACTCCTCGAATTCATGCGGGCCAAAAAGCTTGAGCAGGCCGACTTCATCGGCAATTCGTGGGGCGGCGGGTTTGGCCTGTACTTCGCCGAGCGGCACCCCGAGCGCGTGCGGCGCTATGTCTCCCTAGCAGGCACCGGACTGAACGACCCCGCCACCTTCCTCTGGCGCCTGAGACATGTGCCCCTCCTGGGGGAAGCACTGGTCAACCTCTCGGCATACAGACCCCTACTGGCCTGGGGCCTGCGTCCCATGTACCTGCCGGGCGCCCCTTCAACCGAGGACATCGACGAGATGTACCGCCCCTACATACGTCCCTGGAACCTCCATTCGCAACTGTTGATCTACCGCAACGTCGATTGGGCAGCCACTAGACAGGGCCTGACGGCCCTGAAGGCCCCGACGCTGGTGATTTGGGGCGAGCAGGACGACGTACTCGATGCCCGGCGCAATGAAGCCCTGTGGCGCACGCTTCACCCCGCAGCCCGCGTAGTGGTCCTGCCTGGCGCCGGGCACCTCCCCCACCAAGGGAATCTGGATGAAGTGTTTCAGCTCATTCAGACGTTCCTGGTCGAGGAAATCCGGGGGGCCTGGTGAACCCACCTGAGCCCCGCCCCCGCAATGCCGCCCCCACCCGCGACATAATCCTGACTGCCGCGACGCATCTCTTTGCTGCGCAGGGCTTTGCCGCGACCGGCATGTAGGACATCGCCACTGCTGCCGGCGTCGCCCGCGCCACCCCCAGCTACTTCTTCGGCTCCAAGGCGCTGCTCTGGCGGGCGGTCATGGACGCCCAGGCAACTCTGGTGGCCGACATCGTCCCAGGCCTGCTGAACGCCGTCGGACCGCACGCCACCCGCGACACCCTGCGAGACGCGCTGCTGGACCGTCTGCTGCACTTTCATCAGGAGCATCGGGCAGCCCTGCGGCTGATCCAGTGGGCCGAGCTCCAGGAACGCCCGGCCCACCAAGCCGCAGTGCAGAGCACCCCTCAAACGCTTCAACGGATGTCCCCGGTCCTCCGGGCATGTCTCAAGACTATCAATGCCAATCTGCCGCGTGATCAATAAGCCCGTGTGTCTCCACCATCACCCCCTCCTTTCTGAACGGGGTTTTCTGCGGTAGCCATCCGGTGACCAGCGCCCCTCGATCCCAGCGTCATCCACCTGAAAATCAGGATGTACCGGTTCCCTGAAGGACTGCTGTAAAGGTTCCAGCCGCAGTCCAGAGAGATGTTGCGGGGTGCATTCCAGCTTCCACTTTCGTCCACTTCTCCCACACACATCTCAGTGGGGTTGATCGACGGCATCCGGGGGTTGCGTGGGTTCCCGCCCATGGTGGTCATGGTCAAGCGGGCCGGGACAACTCCCGTGAATTCCCGCACCATCAGATCGATCATTTTCTTCCGGGTGGCCAGCGGCATGCGCATCCACGGCGCCTGATCGGCGAACACCTCCACCTGCATCAGGGTTCCATCGGGAATGCGGCGCGCCCAGACGCTCAGGCCTGACGCCGCGGGCACCGCGTACCCATACACCATGCCGGGAGGGCTTCCCCGGCCGGTGTACAGCTCACCGGGGTATTTCTCCACCGGTTGTGGCAAGTTGTTGGCGCAGGGGCGGTGAAAGGATAACCGTGACGCAGATGGCCTGATATTCAGGCCGCCCGCTTTTACCAGGTCGCGCCAGAGCTGAAACGCCCGTTTCTGATTGTGGCGGCGGTGATGAGCGCGAACAGGACAGCGGGCTGGGTGAGGCAGATTCGCGATGCGGGCGTGCACGTCGAGAAAGCCTTGGGCGCGTCGTCGTGACCTGAATCCGCGTTGCTGGCATTCTTGTCGTCGTGTCGGTCCGTGGGATTGTTCCACGAGGGTGTTGCATCGGGCCATGGAGATCACCTGGACGTGCGCCACAGCGTAGAGCACGGGAAGCTCCCGAATGGCCGCACCATAACTCCAGAGCTTCTCGGTGTGAATGATCGCGGGGTTATGGTGTGCTCTCAGCAGTCGCTGGAAGAACGCACTGGCTGCCTCGGTGTCACGGTGTCGCTGAAGAAAGACGTCGAGAACAGTGCCGTTTTCATCGACCGCCCGCCAGAACCAGTGGGTGATGCCGCCCACGTCCAAGGGCATGTCATCAAGAGGCCACCGGGAACCCCGGCGGGGTTCCCGGTGGCGCGGAACCTGGGCGAAGCGGTCGCCAAATTGTATGCACCAGGTGCGGATGGATGCCCGGGTCACGCAGATTCCGCGTTCCAGGAGCAGTTCTTCGACATTTCGATAGTTCAGCGTGAACCGGTGAGAGAGCCTGACAGCGTAGCCGATCACATCGAGGGGGAACCGGTCCCCTGGAAGCTTCTGACCGTTCAGCACCGGATAACCCGACGCCAACAACTTGCCACAACCGGGTGTCTGTCAGCGCCGGCCTTCAAGGGCACCCCGGAGTGTTGAACCGGAAGGGGGCTGCGGGCATCGGCTGGTGCCCGCCTTCCCTCAGGGGCGGCCGTCTGACGCCCGCGCTGACAGGCCACTGATGTGGATGACCGTGATTCAGCGGTCCATGTAATCCCCCGGCAGGCTGCCCGCCCGGCACGGCCTGCCGGACCGTGACGCCTCCCGCCCAGGCCTCCTGGCCGGGAGGCGATGCATCACAGAGGCAGACCTGAACGGCTCCGCCCGGCACGACAGACATCCTCTGCCTCTCACACGGCGCCCGTGGCGGCCTTCCCGCGCGGCTTGATCCGGGCACTCCGCCCGGAACGTCAGTGGCCTGCTGAGGCCCTGGGCAGCTTCAGCAGGGGGCTGTCTGCCAGACTCGCCCACGACCCAGGAGGGTCCGGGGCTGTCGGCGCTGAACAGGCCGCGCTACTGCCGAGTCCCAGGGGTGCACCGGGGCGGTGCGGGTTAGTCCTGCAGGGCTGCGCGCGACAGGCGGCCAGGAAAGCGGGTGTGGCGGCAGTACCGCACGAGCGCGCCAATCTGCTCGACCAGCGTGCTGAACGACAGGGGCTTGACCCAGTACGCCCCTGCCAGCAGTTCGTACGCACGCCGGATGTCCGCAGGACTCTCGGACGTCGACAGCACCATGACCGGCTGGCCGCGCAACTCCGGGTCATCCCGGATCGCGTGCAGCACCTCCAGGCCACTGAGGCCCGGCAGGTTCAGGTCCAGCAGAACCACGTCGGGCAGCTCATTCAGATGAGCGCGCAGCCAGGCCAGGGCGTCGGTGCCGCTCGGGCAGTGGTGCAGGACCACGGCGTCCGTCATGGACGCAAAGGCTTCCTCGGCCAGCATGCAGTCCGCAAGCTGGTCCTCGACAAGGAGCACTTTCAGCGGCGCTGGGCGGTGGGACATGCTGAATGCTCGCACAGGCTCCCTGACATAAATCGCACGGCTCACATCCATGACGGTGACTGAGCAGGGCGGATTCAGCAGCCCCGTGGCACACGAGGGACACCAGTCAAAAGCATGACCTGGCGCAGGGAACTGCCAGCCACCCGTGGCCTGCCGGGAGAATTCGCAGGGAAGCTGCCGGGCGCGCCACGGCGTGACTGGAACCGGTGGAGGCCAGCACAGGAGGCAGCGGCAGCACAGGATCATGACCGGCACTGTCCGGACCGCCCAGGCTGGGCTGCTCATCTCAGTTGGGCGCGGCTTGTTCCCAGGCCTCCACACAAAAGCAGGCGGCCCTGTGGGCCGCCTGAACGCAGGTCACACTCAGCGGTGGGTGCTGTTGGTGGTGCCGGTGTGCGTGGTGTTGGTGTGCACGACGGTGGGTTCACGGCGGCGCAGGCCAGCGAGCCCGGCAAGGCCCAGCAGGCCCAGCCAGCCCCAATCCATGCCGTCGTTGTCCTGCTCCGTGGCGGTCGTGGTGGTCGTGTCGGTCGTTTTGGTATCGGTGCTGGTGTCCTGCGCCAGGGCGGGCAGGGGCGCGGCGGCAAGCAGCAGGACGAGGAACGCTTTCTGAGTCAGGGGTGTCATGCAGCGCAGCATGGCACCTGCCCCGCCCCAGCACCAGTCCGTAAGTCTTGACACACTCCCCACGTTTTCTTTACAACCCGAGGTCAGGTCTGCCGTATGGGGCCGGTCCATGTAACGAGCCGCCGTGGCCCATGACGTCCGGTCAAGCGATGACCCAGGTCATCACACACGCCATGCATCACTACGCGCAACTCAGCCCCCCGCTCCGCGGACGGGGGAACGCCCGCAGCTGGACACAGCACGACGCGGCCACTGGACGCACCGACGGCCGCCCCGACACGCCGGCACCCCGGGCGAGATTGCTACAGGTTGACAGGATTCCGTACAGTGACCCATGACGCCTTCGGGGTCCCTGAACATGCTGCCGGGACGGATCACGTTCGGACTGACGGTTCTGCTGGTGGTGTGCCACGCCGTGTGGGTGGCCGCGCCACGGGGAAGTGAGGACACCCGCCTGTGGATCAGCAGTCTGATCTACATCCCGACCTTTCTGCTGGCGGGCCTCACGTGCGTGCTTCAGGCCCGGCGTCACCCCGGCGACGTCCTGGCCTGGCGCATTCTGGGAAGCGGGCTGGTGTCCTTCGGGGTGGGCCAGATGCTGTATGCCTATCTGCTTCTGGTCCGCCACGACCCACCGTTCCCCTCGGTGGCCGACGCCGGCTTCCTGCTTGCCCTGGGGCTTTATGGCGTGGGCCTGCTGCGGTTTCAACATGCGCCGCTGTCGAAATGGGACACCCGGCGTCTGTTTGTGGACGTGGCCGTGGTGATCGCCGCTGTGGGCGTCTTTGCGTGGAAGTACGTGCTTTACGGGGTGTTGACGGCCTATGCCGGGCAGCCGGTCGCGGCCCTGATTGGCCTGACGTACCCGTTCGGTGACCTTGTGCTGCTGAGCGTCCTGCTGCTGATAGCGCTGCGAGGAGGGGGAACCCTGGGTCTGCGTGACGGGCTGCTTGCCCTGGGCCTGGGGGCCCTGATCGTGGCGGACCAGGCGTTCGTCGTGCTGGGAGCGGCCGGCACCTACGCCGAGGGCTCGTGGGTGGACCTGTTCTGGGCGCTGGGGGCCGGGTTGTTTGCCGCCGCCGCCCAGGTGCCGGGCTCCGGTGAGGCCCGCGGCTGGCGCGGCGCGCAGGGTCTGCAGCAGGCGGCCGCCAGCCTGCCTTACCTGGCGCTGGCGGCCGCCTTCGGGCTGCTGATCTCTGAACTGGGCTCGGCCGGTCCGGTCGGGCGGGGCGTGTTGTGGGGCACCGCTCTGGTGACCGGCCTGGTCGTTGTGCGCCAGGTGCTCGCCTTTACGGAGAACGCCCGGCTGACGGCGGCGCTGCGCCACCTGTCCGGGGAGCTCGAACTCCGCGTGCAGCAGCGCACGGAGGAACTCGCCGTGGCCAACACGGCCCTGCGTGGCCTGACGGAAAACCTGGAACTCAAGGTGCGCGAGCGCACCATGGCACTGGAGGCCAGTCAGGCCCGGCTGGCTCATCAGGCGCAACATGACGTGCTGACCGGACTGCCCAACCGGGCGCTCTTTCAGGACCGGGTGGAGCGTGGCCTGGCCAGCGCCGCTCGCGAACGCGAGATGCTGGCCGTGATGTTCATCGATCTGGACGGTTTCAAGACCGTCAATGACACCCTGGGGCACGCGGCCGGCGACGCGTTGCTGCGGGAGGTGGCCGTGAGACTGCAGGACAGCGTGCGGCACAACGACACGGTGGCCCGGCTGGGAGGTGACGAATTCACCGTGATGCTCCTGGGCGTTCAGGATGCCCAGGACGCAGCGCTGGTCGCCAACAAGGTGCTGCGCGCGCTGCGCCAGCCGGTGGTCCTGGCGGACGGCCGGACGGCTCACGTGAGTGGTTCGGTGGGTGTCAGCCTGTATCCGCAGGACGGCGCCGACGCTGCGGACCTGCAGCGGCATGCCGACGTCGCCATGTACCGCGCCAAGCAGGGCGGCAAGAACAACATCACGTTCTACTCGCCGGAAATGAATGCGGTGGACGCCGCCCGGGCCAGCATCGAGAGCCACCTGCGAGGGGCCCTGGAGCGTCAGGAGCTCAGCGTGGTCTACCAGCCCCAGTACGACGTCCACGGGGGGCTGGCCGGGGCCGAGGCGCTGCTGCGCTGGCACAGTCCGGCCCTGGGCGAAGTTCCGCCTGCCACCTTCATTCCGGTTGCTGAGGACACCGGGCTGATCAATGCGCTGGGGCAGTTCGTCCTGAACGAGGTCTGCCGGCAACTGGCCGCGTGGCGTCAGGGGGGAATGGAGATGCCCCGGGTGAGCCTTAACGTGTCGCCTGCACAGTTCACCCGTGAGGACTTTGTGGATCTGGTGCGCCGCGCCCTGCAACACCACCGCCTGAGCGGCCGTGACCTGGAACTGGAGCTGACCGAGCGCATGATTATCCGCGACGTCGATGCCGTGGCCCGCAAACTCTCAGAGCTGCGGGCTCTGGGCGTCCGGATCAGCATCGACGACTTCGGCACCGGCAACTCCGCCCTGAATTACCTGATGACCCTGCCCGTCACGACCCTCAAGGTCGATCAGACTTTTATTCAGGCCCTGGACCGGAAACCGGGCGCCTACCGCGTCGTGCAGGCCATCGTGGCCTTAGGTCACGCCCTGGGGATGGACGTGGTTGCTGAAGGTGTGGAAACGCCAGCACAGCTTCTTCAGGTGCGCGAGCTGCGCTGCGAGCGCACCCAGGGCTTCCTGCTGGGCCGGCCGGCCTCCCCCAGGGAACTGCAGTTGTCTGACGGTTAGGACGCGTTCGGAAGTGACCGCAACGGGAGGCGGAGGGCTTCACGGGCACGTCAGGCCTCGCGGCCGCGTCAGGCGCGAGGCGTTCAATGTGCAGGTGACCGGCCCGGCACTCCGGGAAGGAGCAGGCTGTTCATTTCACGGGACCAGCGGTGGGTTCAGGTGGCATGGCCCACCGCGCGTAGCGGGTCACCTGTCCGTCAGATGAGGAGCAGCCTCACCCCAGAGCGTGATCACGGCCGGGTGACGCGGGGCCGGCACTGTTGAAGCGCAGGGTTGAGAGGACGTCTGCCGTGACCGCCGGGACAGCACATCCGGCATTCTCTGCACAGCGTCCGCCGGAGCGCAGGGAAACACGCCAGCCAGCCGGTCATATCCACTGGTGTCGGGCCTTTGCCTTCAGGCAGGGGTCCTCCCGGCCGCCAGCAAGCATGGGGAAAGACGGGAGAAGGAGAACAAACCTCTCCTGCTGCGTTAAGGTGGGCATGTGAACATCCCTGTGCACCAGACCCTTCAGGCAGGGTGGTCCACGTTGGATGCCCTGCCGATCCCCGCACTGGCCTTGAATGAGGCCGGCGAAGTGAACTACGCCAACTCCGCCTGGAGGGTTGCTGGTGCCCTGAGCACAGCAGAGTTCCTGGCCATGCTGCATCCGGATGAGGCTGCGCATGCCGTGGCGCAGTGGAACAATGACCGCGCGCATCACCGGCCGAGCGCGCTGACAGTACGCCTGCGCGCCGCGGACGGCACCTACCACCCTCACCGCGCCGACCATCACCGTCTGCCGGACGAGAGCAGGCTCCTGGGGCAGTGGCTGCTCACCTTTACCGAAGTGCAGGCACATCCGGCGGAGGCGACGCAGCTCGCGTGGGATGAGAGTCCCGACTGCATCAAGACCCTCGACCTGAACGGGCACCTGCTCTCCATGAATGCCGGCGGACTGCGGGTCATGGAGCTTGGCGACTTCGCCGCCTGTGCGGGAGCCTCCTGGCCGGAATTCTGGACGAACGACACCCGCCCACTGGTGGAAGCAGCAGTAAAGGCGGCCCGCGAAGGCGGCATTGGGCACTTCGAGGGTTTCTGCCGGACGTTCGCCGGCACGCCCAAGTGGTGGGAAGTGACTGTGCGTGGCGTGCCGGGCGCGACGGGTCAGCCCACGCACCTCCTGGCAGTGTCACGCGACATCACGGAGCGCGTGCGCGGGGAACGGCTCGCCCGGGGGCAGACTGACGTCCTGGAAGCCCTGATCCGCGGTGAGGCGCTTGAAGACGTTCTGGAACGCATGGCGCATCTGGTCGAGGGGCTCGTCGGGGATGCCCACTGCGTGATTTTCAGACTCGACGCGGCGCAGGGGGTTCTGCGGCCCACAGCGGCCCCCAGCCTGGACGCGCCGCTTCTGGAGGCGCTGCAAGCGGTACCGCTGGGCCGGGCGGGCGGCGCCTGCGGCCTGGCCGCGGAGTCCGGAGAAGTGACCAGCGTGAAGGACTACCAGGTGGACCCCCAATGGGGTCATGTGCGGGACTTCGCGCAGGCCATCGGCGTCCGCGCGTGCTGGTCCACACCGCTGCTTGATGACGCCGGTGAGGTGCACGGGACCCTCGCGCTGTACTTCACGGTGCCCACGACCTTCACAGCGGAGCACCGGGAAGTCACGCGGGCCGCGGCGCGCCTCGCCACCCTGGCGCTGCAGCAGGACCGCGCGCGTGACGCCCTGCGGCGCAATGAGGTGCGCTACCGCACGCTCTTTGAGGCGCTGCCGCACATCGTGTGGACCTCCACCGGCATGGGGCAGTCAAACCACTTCAACCAGCGCTGGCAGGCGATGACCGGACTGCCAACCCAGACCCAGGGGCTGGAGTGGGCCGAGGCGATCCACCCCGATGACCGCGGGCGGGCGGTGCTCGCGCGCCAGCGTGGCCTGTCTACCGGCGCGCCCTACGGCGCCGACATCCGTTTCCGCCGCGCGGACGGCACCTACCGCTGGCACGCAGCCCACGTCGTGCCGCTCCCAGCCCACCAGGCCACCGACGACTACCAGTGGTTGGGGTACGCCGTAGATATTCACGACCGGGCAGAGGCCGAATCGGCACTCCGGGAGAGTGCCGACCACTTCCGGCGTCTGGCGGACGTCAATCCGATCGGCGTGGCGCTCGGCCACCCGGACGGCCGGGTGTCGTACGCAAACGACGCGTACCTGCGCCTGTTGCATGTCACGCGCGCCGACCTTGAGGCGGACACAGTGAACTGGCACGCCCTGACCCCACCGGAATGGCACGCCCGTGACGCGCAGGCCGTCGCCCAGGCCCGTGAGCGGGGCTACAGCGATCCGTACGAGAAGGAGTACCTGCTCGCGAACGGCCACCGCCTGCCGGTGCTGGTGGCGGTGGCGCAGCTGGACGACACGGGTGACACGCAGGTCCGGTACGTGCTGGACCTGACCGACCGAAAAGTGCTGGAACGCACGCTGAATGACGAGAACATGCAGCTGCGGGCCCTGAACGCGCAGATTCTCGCTTCCGCAGCGGACGGGGTCTTCGGCCTGGACCTGCAGGGACACACGACGTTCGCCAACCCGGCGGCCCTGCAGATGACGGGCTTCCCGCTCGAAGAGATCCTGGGCCGGCAGCAGCACGCGCTGCTGCACCACACGCGCGCCGACGGCACGCCGTACCCACCTTCAGACTGCTCCATCTGCCGCGTCACACAAGACGGCACGCCGCGGCGAGCGACCGACGAGCTGTTCTGGCGCAAGGACGGCACCGGGTTCCCTGTCGAGTACACCGCCACGCCCCTGCTGGACGGAGACGGAGGTCAGGTGGGCGTGGTCGTCACCTTCCGCGACATCACCGAACGGCAGCACGTCGAGCGGACACTGCGTGCCGCCAACGAGGAGCTGCGGCGCTCCAACCAGGACCTGGAACGCTTCGCTTTCGTTGCGTCCCACGACCTTCAGGAACCGCTGCGCACCGTGGCGAGCTTCACGGAACTGCTGGCCCGCCGTTACGCGGGCACGGACCCGAAAGCCGAACGCTACGCGCAGCTTGTGGTGGGCGGTGTGGGGCGCATGAAGGCCACCATCGAGGACCTGCTGGTGTTCTCGCGCGTGCGCGCCGAAACGCAGCAGTGGGAGGTCGTCGAAACCGAGACGGTACTGGAACACGCCCTGGCCGCCCTGGCCGCGACAGTCGACGCGAGCGGCGCACAGATCACCTGGGACGCGCTGCCCGCCGTGCGAGGGGACGCGACTCAACTGACGCAGGTGTTGACCAACCTGCTCAGCAACGCGCTGAAATTCTGCCGGGCCGGCGTTCCCCCTCAGGTGCACGTGAGCGCGCGGAGGACTGATCACCTGTGGCACATCGGCGTGAGCGACAACGGCCTGGGCATCGAGGAGGCCTATGTCGAGCGGGTGTTCGACATGTTCCAGCGGCTGCACCGCCGTGAAGCCTACCCGGGCACCGGAATGGGGCTCACCATTGTGCGGCGCATCGTGGAGCGGCATGGGGGCCGCGCCTGGGTCACGTCCACCCCCGGCGCGGGCAGCACTTTTCACTTCACCCTCCCTGCCGAAGGTCTGGAACCCCGGTTGGCGTGAGGCCCACGGCGGCCCCCACCCCCCAGCGCGACCTTACCGGCGTGGTTCGGCCGACCGGTCCATGCGGCCACTTGAAGTCCGGCAGCCGGACCCGCCGCACCACGCGAGTACCGCCGGGAGGGCCGTGCGGCGTGGCTACCGGTGAAGCGCTGACGTGGTTGCGGCCTCAGGGCTCCGGCTGGCCTCCCTGCGGACCGCAAGACTGGAGCGCTGGGTGACCCGGCGAGTGCATGTCCACTGGCCGCTGCCGGCCGGTCTGAAGAGTCACGGCCTGCGGCGCCCGCGGGTTCCGGGCAGCGCTGGCAGCACTGGTCCTGGCCCGTCGTCACCTTCGCCGACTGTGGAGTCCTTTGCACCAGCTGCGATCCAGCAGGCATCCCACGCCGGTACCGTAGCGTAAGACCATGGCCTCGCCTGCCCCTCATGCTCTGCACCGGTACGCACTGACCCTGCCGGTGTCCGCTTCCCCTGTGGCCTGTTCCCTGACGCTGCGGTTGCTCTCTGACTTTCCGGACAGTCCGGACACCCGGCGGCGGTTGTACCTTCTGGTGCGCCAGGGCGTGCTGGACAGTCCGGGCAGTGACGGGGACTTCCCCAGTCTGGAGGACTTCAATGCGTTCATTTTCGGACCCAGTTACTGGGCAGAGGCAGACACGCAGGTGCTGGCCCTCGACGGTGAGGCGTGGGTGGGGCTGTCGAGTCTGCGCCGCACTTCTCAGCCGGGCGTGTCGGGTTTCGGCCTGACGACCGTTGACCGGTCGTACCGGGGGCGCGGGGTGGCGCTGGCGTTGAAACGGCGCGCGCTGGAACGGGCGGCAGCCCGGGGTGACCACCGGGTCACGACCGAGGTGCATCCGGACAATGCCGCCATGCGGGCGGTCAATGCCCGGCTCGGGTTCGCGCGGGTGCCTGACCTGCAGCCCCTGGAGCGCGCTTGAGCGGGGGCCGCACAGGGGCAGGGCGTTGTGGGGCGCTTCCGCCGAAGGGCCCCGTGAAAAACTACGGCCGCCCGCGCTGATGAGCGGACCTTACGGCGCTGAGGGGGACGGCGTGAGGGCGTCCCGGAGGCGAACGAGGAGTTCCTCGCCACGCTCGTACCCGGGCCGGATGAAGATTATGCCCATGGTGCTCCAGTCCTGCACGGCCGCGACTTCCTGTCCGCCGTCGTTCAGTTTGAGGTGCGGGTACGCGCCGTACTCGGTGAAGCAGTCGAATTCAGCGCCGACCTGCTCCAGCGCGAGGGTCGTCTCGTCCGTCCACCGCAGAAGGTAGGGCAGCAGAAAGGCAGGCTTGCCGCAGGAGCCGCCCAGGCCGACCAGGGGCAGGCCGGCCACGACAGGGACGGTGTCGCGCAGACGGGCCCGGTCGAGGAAGGCCTGACGGTCACGGACCTGCGCAGGACCGGTTTTCAGCGAGGCGACGTAAGGGCCGACAGTCAGTTTGGTCATGGGGTCTCTCCTGAGAAGTGCGCAGGACACCTCGGCATCCCGCGCTGAGGACATTACGCGTGGGCGGTGGTCCGTAACCGGGCGCCCCCAGCCTCCCCCGTGACAGGGGGGGTGAAGCGGCGAAGGCGCAGGGCGTTGGTGAGCACGAAAACGCTGCTGAAGCCCATTGCCGCCGCCGCGAGAACCGGGCTGAGCAGCGTCCCGAAGGCGGGGTACAGAACGCCAGCCGCGACCGGAATCAGGACGACGTTGTACGCAAACGCCCAGAACAGGTTGAGGCGGATGTTGCGCAGCGTGGCGCGGCTGAGCGCGAACGCATTCGGCACCCCGCGCAGGTCTCCGCTCATGAGAATCACGTCCGCGGTCTCCACGGCAACGTCGGTGCCGGTGCCGATGGCCAGCCCCACATCGGCCTGGGCGAGGGCTGGGGCGTCGTTGATGCCGTCGCCGACGAAGGCGACCTTGTGGCCCTTGGCCTGAAGGGCCCCCACGGCGTCGCTCTTGCCGCTGGGCAGCACTTCGGCAAGCACTTCGTCGATGCCCAGCTGCCGGGCGATGGCCCTGGCGGTCCGGGCGTTGTCCCCGGTGATCATCGCGACCCGCAGGCCCATACGGTGCAGGGCGTCCACGGCCGCCTGCGAGCCCTCCTTGATGGGGTCAGCCACGGCAATCACCGCGGCCAGCGTGCCGTCAATGGCGGCGTACAACGGGCTTTTGCCTTCATCGCCCAGCCGCCCGGCCTGCGCCGCGAAGACCCCGACATTCAGGCCCAGCCGGGTCATGTACCGGTCGGCGCCCACCTGCACCAGGTGACCGTCCACGCGCGCTTCCAGGCCGTACCCGGGCACCGCTTCGAACGCGTCAGGCGTCTGGAGCGCCACCCCGTCGCGCCTGGCGGCGTCGACGATGGCGCGCGCAATCGGGTGCTCACTCTGCTCTTCCGCGGCGGCCACGAGGCGCAGGACGCTGGTCCGGTCAAAGCCGGGGGCGGTGACCAGGTCGGTCAGTTCAGGTCTGCCTTTGGTGAGGGTGCCGGTCTTGTCCACGGCAACCACCTGGACGTCCTGGAGGCCTTCCAGCGCCCCGCCGCCTTTGAACAGCACGCCGAGTTCCGCGGCTTTGCCGGTCCCGACCATGATGCTCGTGGGGGTGGCGAGGCCCATGGCGCAGGGGCAGGCGATGATCAGCACGGCGACCGTCGTGATCAGGGCGAAACTCAGGGCGCCCGGTCCGCCGAACAGCAGCCAGAGCAGGAAGGTGAGGGCCGCGATGCCCAGCACGACGGGCACGAAAACCGCAACGACCCGGTCGGCGAGGCCCTGGATGGGCGGCTTGCTCCCCTGCGCGGTTTCGACCAGCTTGATGATCTGCGCGAGCGCCGTGTCGGCCCCGATGCGGGTGGCGCGGAAGGTCAGCGCGCCGTTCTGGTTGATGGTGCCCCCCACCACGCCGGCGCCGGCCTGCTTGCTGACGGGAATGGGTTCGCCGGTGATCATGGACTCGTCCACGAAGCTCGCGCCAGATACCACCTCGCCGTCCACCGGGATTTTCTCGCCCGGGCGGACTGAGACCAGGTCACCGACCAGCACCTCGTCGGTGGGCACTTCGCGTTCCTGGCCGCTGCGCACCACGCGCGCGGTCTTCGCCTGCAGGGAGAGGAGCTTTTTCATGGCTTCGCTGGACCGGCCCTTGGCGACCGCTTCGAAGTACTTGCCCAGCAGGATCAGGGTGATGACCACGCCGGACGCTTCGTAGTACACATGGGCTGTGCCTTCGGGAAACAGGCCCGGGGCGACGGTGGCGATCAAGGAGTACAGGAAGGCCGCGGACGTGCCGATCATCACCAGGGCGTTCATGTCGGGGGACCGGTGCCGGAGGCTGGTCCAGCCCAGGCGGTAGAACCGCCGGCCAGGGCCGAACTGGATGGGAAGCGCGAGGGCGAGCATGACCCAGTTCAGTGTGCCCATCACGCTGTGGCCGAAGCTGGTCATCAGCCACTCTTCGGCAGCGGGAACCAGCATCGGGATCATGGCGATCAGCAGCAGCGGCACCGCAAAGACTGCGCTGAACAGCACCTGGCGTTGAAGGTGTTTGACTTCCTGGGCGCGCGCTTCACGTTCCTGATCTTCACGGCTCAGGCCGGCCTGCTCTTCCAGGACGTCGTAACCCGCCCCGCGGATGGCGGCTTTGAGTTGTCCGGCGCTGACGCTGGTGGGCAGGTACTCGATGCTGGCGCGTTCGGTGGCGAGGTTGACGGTAGCCCCCAGCACGCCGTCGACTTTCTTCAGGGCGCGTTCGACGCGGCCCACGCAGCTGGCACAGGTCATGCCCTGCACGCCGAGTTCAATGTGGCTGAGGACCGGCTCATAGCCGACGTCTTTGACTTTGTCGAGCAGCGCCTGGGGCGTGGTGACGGCCGGATCATACGTGACGGTGGCGCGTTCGGTGGCGAGGTTGACGGTGGCGCTCTCTACACCGTCGACTTTCTTCAGGCCGCGTTCGACGCGACCCACGCAGCTGGCGCAGGTCATGCCCTGCACGCCGAGTTCGATGGTCTGTGTCATCTTCGTTCCTCCATCCCCCCCGGGGGGATCACTGTGACCGAATCATAGACCCAGGGGAGGGGGATTTTCAAGACAACGCAAATAAACACACTCGCGACAAGCATCTGAGCGCTTAAGTGCCTCTCCATCCCCCCTGGGGGGATTTAGGCCAGAGCAGGAGACCTGCCCTGCATCAGCTGGAACACAAGCTCGCCGGCATGGCCTGCCCCCACGGCCAGACCGATGTCACTGACGCCCTGAAAGCCGTGCTCCGCGTCGCCGCGGCGCAGGCGACCCTCCACACCAGCAGAGCCGTCGTGGGGAGGCACCCTGACCCCCTAGCAGCTCAACGCCGCCGTGATGGAGGAAGGTGACAGCCCCGAGGTGGCGCACACCTGAGAACCAGCGCACACTCCAGCGCAACAGCGCACACCACCCTCCACCAGGGGGTCGCCGCATTGCGCTGCACCTGACGCATGCCTGAACGCCGCCGCAGGCAGCCCGTCGGCCCGCCCCAGCCCGCAGAGCTCAGGACCGTCGCCGTGCCCCTGACGCTCCCGACCTTCCCTGGACCCAAGGCTCAGGGCCGTTCAAAGCGGCGCGGGGGGCGCTGAACGACGCCCCCCGCGTGGTCCACTGCTCCGCGCAGCAATGAGGCTGTATCCGCCCAGAACGGATAACAATTCACCAGGGCAGACCCACGCCCACCCACCTTTCCAGGCGGCCGCACCCTGAACCACCGACATGCTCCGGCGGCTCTCCTGACCTGAACCGTGACCTGATCCTCTGACGTCACTCGAGTTCGCCGGCGTCCACCCACCACCGCAGCGTGGCCGCAGAGGCACCGGCCGCAGACTCAGGGCGTCAGGACCGCCAGAGCATCGATCTCCACCAGCAGCCCCGGGTTGAGACCCACATACACGGTGCTGCGGGCCGGGTAAGGCTCACTGAAGAACTCACGGTACACGGCGTTCATCGCCGCGAAGTCCTCCGCACGGGTCAGGTACACCCCCACGCGCAGGACATCCCCCATGCTGGCCCCGGCCGATTCCAGCGCCGCGCGGACGTTCTCCAGGGCCTGGCGGGTCTGCGCCTCCACCCCGACACGGGCCTGACGGGTTGCCGGTTCCACCCCCACCTGACCAGCGGTGTGCACGAACGGACCGATACGCACGGCGTGCGAGTAGGGCCCGGCCGGGGCCGGGGCGTTCTCCGGAGTGAAGCTCTGTCGTGACATGAGCGAGGTTCTAGCACGCCGCGCGTCAGGGCAGCCAGTTGCCCCCACACACGAACACCCCCAGCCGGTGCGGCAGCTCAATGCCTTCCAGCAATGGCGCCAGCGGCAGCCCCGCCGTCGGCTCCACCACCTGCTTGAGGTGGCGCATCATCAGGCGCTGCGCCTCCACGATGCTCTCCTCGCGCACCGCGAGCACCTCATGCACGCGCGCCTGCACGACGGGGAACGTCAGTGCGCCCGGCATCATGGTCTGCACGCCGTCGGCCACAGTGCGGGGCGGCGCCGCCAGGCGCACGCGTTCACCCGCGAGCAGACTGCGGCGCGTGTCGTCGCCCGTCTCCGGTTCCACACCGATCACGCGCGTGCCCGGCCAGACCGCCTGGACGACCGTTGCGATGCCGCTGATCATCCCGCCGCCCCCGACCGCCACGAGCACGGCGTCCGGCGCCTCCACCTGCCCGATCAGTTCCAGGGCCTGCGTGCCCTGCCCCGCCATCACCTGCAGATCGTCGTACGCGTGGATGTAGTGATACCCCCGCTCGGCAGCCAGGGCGCGCACCCGCTCTTCTCCGTTGAGGCGGGTGACGCCCTCATCCACAACCTGCGCGCCGTACGACCGGACGGCGGCCTTCTTCGTCTCGCTGGCGTCCTCGTACATCACGACGGCGCACGGCACGCCCAGCACCCGCGAAGCGAACGCCACGCCCTGCGCGTGATTGCCGCTCGACAGCGTCACGAGTCCGCGGGGGCCGCCCAGCTGCAGGGCGGCGTTCAGCGCCCCCCGCACCTTGAAGCTGCCGGTCTTCTGCAGGTGCTCGCCCTTGAACAGCAGTTCCCGGCCCAGCAGCCGGTCCAGCGATTCCGAGGTCAGAACCGGCGTGCGGTGAATGTACGGGGCAAGCCGCTCAGCAGCTCCACGGACGTCCTCAAGTGTGATCACCCGGACAGTCTAGGCGCGCCCGCGCCGCCCATCCGCAGTGGTCTGACCGCGGCCAGGCAGGGGGCCGCAGGTGCGCCCGCCCGGGTCTGCCGTTGACGGTCGGTGGCGGCCCGGCCGCATCATCCAGCGGCCGGGGGCAAGGGCGCGCGTGAGGGACGGCCGGCGCGGCTGTTCACGCTGCCCCTCCGCGTGCCGGTGGGCGGGCCTGTGGCGCCACGGCCGGCCCTCTGCGGCTCTGCCAGCGCTTTCAGTCCAGGCGGTCCAACCCCCTGAGGAACCCAATCAGGCCCGCGAAGTAGCGTTCCTGGTCGTCGTACAGGGCCATGTGGCTGCCGTCCGGGCAGTGCAGATGCTGCCCCCGGGGGAACTGACCTGCCATCCACGCCATGTGGGCCGGGTCCATCGTGTCGTGCTGCGCGCCGATCACCAGGGTCGGCACCGTCACCTGGCCCAGGTCAGCGGTGCGGTCCCAGTCTGCGAGCTTGGCGCTGGCGCCCAGTTCGCTTGGTCCCTGCAGGGGCACGTAGATGGACGGATTGATGTGTTTGAACGCGCGGTTTACCGGATCAGGCCAGTCCTCCACCGGGAGGCGCAGCACGTGATGAACGTAATGGTGAGGCACGAGCAGTTCCATGTAGCGGGGCTGGTCGTGCGCACCTGCGGCTTCCAGCTGCTCAATTTCAGCGAGCGCCGCCGGGTCCATGGCGGGCTTGAGCACGTCGCGCGCGTACGCGTTGTACAGCGGAATGCTGGCCATCATGTTGGAGATCACGAGGGCTCTGAGATGCTGCGGGTACTGCAGGGCGTACTCCAGCGCCAGGATGCCCCCCCACGAGTGACCCAGCAGGATGAAGTTCTCCCGGGTCAGCCCGAGGGCCTGGCGGACCTGCTCGACCTCGTCCACGAAACGCGGGAGGTCCCACAGCGCCGGCTGGTCAGGCTGGTCGCTGTATGCCGAGCCCAGCTGGTCGTAGTAGTAGTACTCGATGCCCGCGGCAGGCAGGAAACTGTCGAAGGCTTCAAAGTACTCGTGCGTGGCGCCCGGACCGCCGTGCAGCAGCAGGACTTTCAGCGTGGGGTGGTTGCCGACGCGCTTGGTCCACACGCGGTAGGTGCCGTGCGGCGTGGTCACGGGAATGAGTTTGACGCCGCCGCTGAGCCGGTCATCCCGGCCGGTGGTGTCGAAGTAGGTGGACGCTGGGGAATGGGATGTCATGTGAACCTCCAGGGCGGCCTGAGCGCCTCGACCGCGCGACGGGCGAACCCGGGCGGCGGCCGGATACCGCGGGGTGCCCTTCAGCTGAGCCTACCTTCCGCGCGGCACGTCCCTCTCAATCAGGCCCTCCGGGCTGACCTGGGGTCGTCCGGCCGGCCTGCTTCTGAGCGTACATCCGGGCATCAGACACCCGGAGGGCCGTTCTGGCGTCCCCGTCGCCCGGCACCTCTGCCACCCCCGCGCTGGCCTGCGCCTGGGAAAATCCGCGCCGGGCGGTGAGCGTCACGGCCCGGCGTACCCTGTCCTGAATGTCTACCGCGTCGTCCGGGCGGGTTGGCCTGACCAGCAGTGCGAACTCGTCACCGCCGAACCGGTAGAGGTGGGTCTCGTCACGAAACGCCTCGCGGAGCGCCTCTGCGAACGCCAAGAGCAGGGCGTCACCATAGGCGTGCCCGTACGTGTCGTTGATGTGTTTCAGGCCGTCCAGATCGATAATGACCACACTCAGCCGGTCACCGCTGGATCTGACGTCGATTTCCAGCCGCGCGAGGTCGTCATCGAACGCGCGCCGGTTGCCCAGCCCGGTCAGGGCGTCCAGGTGCGCGAGGGTATGGAACTGCGTGGCGCTGGCCCGCTGGTGGACCAGTTCCCGCTGCGCGGCAGCAAAGTGAAACAGTATGCTGAGCAGCGCGCTGTGCGCTCCGAGCAGCGTCAGCGGCAGCACCGGTCCGTCAAACGGGCCGGCGCGGCCGACACTGGTCAGCGCGTGCGGCAGGCTGCTCACCACCAGTGACAGCAGAAGCGTGCCGCCCTCCCGCCGGGCGTGGTGCGGCGGCCTCTGCACGAACAGCAGGACGTACACCACCGGCGCGAGCAGCGTGGTGCACACCAGCCCGGTCGGCGAGGCCGGATGATCCGGCAACCCGTAGAACCCGAGCGTCCAGATGATGAGGAGCAGCGCGCCGTACAGGTGGGGTGCCAGGGCGCGCAGTGGTGTCCTCAGACGGTCCGGACCGAAGAGCGCCAGGCCGAAAACAACGAAGATGACCACGAGGACTGCCAGGTGCTGCCAGGCGGGTGGGTCGAAAAAGATCAGGTACAGCGGCGTGCCCCACAGAACGCTCGAGAAGGGCACCCACAACAGCAGCCGCTCCAGGGCGGACGGCGCAGTGATGTGGGTCGACAGAGCCATAATTCAGGTGTCAGGAGCGCCCAGACCGTCGCTGCCCACCAGAGAGAATCCGTTTAACACTCAGTCTCTTGATGTGTGGCGGCGTGCGCCTGCACCCATACTGCCATGCTCTCCAGGCCGGAGACTGAAGCACCGTTCAGCGTGGGTTGATCATCTCCCTGCTGTGGAGGAGGCTGCATCCTGGTGCCGCGTCGCCGTACGCCGCGCCTGCCCGCCTGGCCCGGTGCGGCACTTTCCGGACGGCGCCCTCCCCAGTGCCAGGCGACCGTCTGAACCTGAGGTTCATCCACGGCGCCACGACGCACGGGCACAGACGCTGGTCCCCGCGATCCGCTGAGGCCAGCCCGGTCCCCTTTGGCTGCGGCCGCCTGCGGCGCCGCGGGGCTATCCACGTGTGCGCCAGGGGCCGTCTCGTCCCTGAGCAGCCGGGTTACCGGCGTGAGTAGGTCCGGCCGCCGATCATCAATTCGTTTTTCCTCCTGTCCCAGTAGAAGGCGTACGTGCGGCTCGACTGGCCGTCGGGGCCCCTGAGCTCCAGGGTGTAGCCGTCAAACACGTACGTTCCTTTGGTCAGGGTGGAAGGGCCGGTTGCGGCGCCGGTCGTTACCGTGAATCCGTTGTTCAGGGTGCCGGCCACACCGCCGCCGCTCGCCCGCGTGAACTGCCCTCCGGCCGTGAACGTGTACACGTCCCGGGTGCTGGCGGTCGCGCCGTTCATCAGGGTGCCGGAGGTGTACGCCGAGAAGAACTCGTATGTGCCCGTCAGGCCCTCGCTTCTGGTTCCGGGCACGCCAGGTGTTCCCTTCAGTGATGTCCAGCGTCCCGCCTGCAGCAGTTCATACCCGGCGCCCTGCCGGCGCCATTTCGTCCAGGCCTGCGGTTCGCCCCTGCGCGACGCGGCGACGTCCAGGTCGTGTGGGCTCCAACGGAGGTTCAGGTAGGCTGTTCCGTCTTTCAGCAGCAGTGTCGTGGTTTCCCGGCCCGTGACATTGATCCCGTCGTACTCGTTCTCGAAGGTGTGCAGCAGTCCCTCGATCTGACCGGGTTTCAGCCCCGCGTTGGGCTTGAGCCGGTAGCGATTGAACTGTTCGAGTGCTGCCTGCTCTGCCTGCCCCGCCTCCGCCACCGGGGAGAGCCCCCGGGCCTCGCCCTGAAAGCGGCATACCGTGAGGCGGCCGTCCCGGTAGCCGAACGACTGTTGCCCGTAGATCAGGCTCTGGCCACGCGCGTCGGTGAGCGCCCGGGACAGGTTCAACAGCGGCGGATCGTCTCCGCCCCCGTCATACCGGCCGTTGCTGTGAAGGTAATCCTTCAGGTCGTCGTTCGCGTAATCGGTGTTGAACTCGATTGCGCCGCTCGTCCGGTCGTACCGGTAGGTGGCCTGAAAGCTCTTCAGCGGGGTGGTCTTTCGCGTGGCTTCGTCAGTGAATGTGCCGTTCGTCATGCGCAGGCCCTGATCCCCGTAGAGGGTCAGGGTGAACCTGACCACGCTCAGGAGGGTCGCGAAATCATTCGTGTTCTGCCCGACGCAGTCGTAGGCTCCTGTTCTGAGGGGCCCTCCGGCGTGATAGGGGGCCTGCCCGCCTGCCTTGCCGAGCAGTTCCTGAACGGAGGCCCGGCTGAGCGGAGCGAAGTCCGTGTTCGTCAGGAACGGCCCCCCGCCGGAGGCTGCAGGCGCGGCCGCGCGGGCCGGGGTCACGCCGGAGGCGCGCAGCGCCGCGGTGCGCTGGTACTCCTGGGGATAGAGCACGGACAGGTTCACCTGAGCGGCAAGCTGAGCGCGGATGTTACGGCAGTCGGCCGCAGGATCCCGACTGGCGCGGTTCAGTTCGGCGTACACCTGCTCACGCTGGGCATTGACCGCGGCGCGCAGGTCCGGCAGTTGCGGCGCGGCGGAGGTCTGCAGGTACGATTCGATACCGGGAAGGCCAGAGGCCACGCGCCACGCGGCGTACCCCTGTTCAATCACTGCCCGTTCCGCTGGGGCGTTCACCAGACACCAGTCACGGGCAATGGCACCGACCGCCGCCGCCGCATACAGGGTGGCCGCCGCTTTCAGCAGCTGAGGGTCGGCGGGCGCCGCCGCCCTGCCCGGCCAGACGCTGCTGGCACTCAACAGGAAGCTCAGGGTGCAGAGGCGAACAGAGCCGTGCCGCATCATGGTCCGCATCGTACGCAATTCCTGCGCGGACCCATCGCAGCTTTGAGGTCCCGAGGAGAACCTGGGAGGGCGAAGCGTACCAGCGCCGCTGGTGACTGCCGGCAGGGCACGGTTGCGGCGCAGCAGCCCAGCCCGGGCGCTGCCAGTACCCGCAGGCGATTCTTATGGCCCAGCACGCGCCTCAGGGAGCGGCGGGGACCGCTCAGTTCCCGTCAGGTCGCGCGGCCACCAGGGAAGGCCGGAGCATCCCTGGCGCCGGGATCCGTACGTATGCTGTGTTCGAGCCGCCTGCCTCTCAGCTGGCCCAGTCAGGCTGGCAGGGCCGCACGCCTCCGGTCAACTCCGGTCAGCGCCGACCGGGTGGCCGCGCCGGGCCTGTGCGTGAACGGTGGTGAGCGCGTGCGCCAGCGCCTCAATCCGGTGGTCGGCGATCCCGGCAATATTGATGCGGCCCTCTGGCGTGCCGTAGATCCCGAATTCGTCACGCAGGCGGGCCATGCCCTGCGGGGTGAGTGGCAGCAGAGAAAACATGCCCTGATGACGCCGGATCCGCTGCAGGTCCTCCGGCGCTCCCGCCGCCTGAAGAGCGGCCGTCAGGCGCTCACGGACCGTGGAGATCCGCGCGCGCATCAGGTGAAGCTCTCGCTGCCACGCGTCAGGGGCGGCCATCAGTTCTGCGGCAATCGCTGCGCCGTGCTCGGGCGGCATGGAGTAGGTGCGCCGGCCGGTATTTTCAAGCACACTCCGGACCGCCTGCTCTTCCAGCCGGCTGGACACGACGACCAGGGCCGCGCCGGTCCGTTCACAGTACAGGCCCATGTTCTTCGAGCAGCTGGCCGCGACCAGCACGGTGTCCAGCTGGCCGGCCAGCAACCGGAGACCTTCGGCGTCTTCGCTCAGGCCGCGTCCCAGGCCCTGGTAGGCCATGTCCACCAGCGGCGTCAGGCCCCGGCGCCGGCAGACGTCGGCCAGTGCCTGCCAGCCGGTCAGGTCCAGGTCTATGCCGGTGGGGTTATGGCAGCAGCCCTGGATCAGCAGCACGTCCCCCGGCCGGGCCTGCTCAAGAGCTGCCAGCAGCGGTGGGAGGCTTGTGACTCCGTTCCTCTCGGTCCACGGGTACTCGGCGATACTGAGGCCGGCGGCCTGCATCAGGGGATGGTGATTCTGGTACCCCGGGTCCGACAGCCACACGGTGGCCTCCGGGCGGGCCTCGGCCACCAGCTCGGCCAGCATGCGCAGCGCCCCGGTGCCGCCCACCGTCTGAAGGGTCACCGTGTGCGGACGGGTTTCCTGGAGGTCACCGAGCAGCAACCGCGTGATGCCGGCGTTGAAGGCGCCGTTGCCACTCAACGGCCGGTAGGTCTTGGACGGCGCCGCGGCCGCCAGCTGCGCCTCGGCGCGCTGCACGGCCATGAGCACCGGCGTGACGCCCTCGGCGGTGCGGTACACGCCCAGTCCAAGGTCCACCTTGTCCGGACGCGGGTCGGCCGCGTACGCGGCGGTCAGGGCCCAGAGCGGGTCTTGAGCGACGGGAGCAAGGCCCTTAAACATGCGGACGCTCCTGCGCGGGGCGGGCAGGCAGAACGTTGAACAGCACCACACCTGCGGTCACGACTAGCACGCCCACGGCCGAACGCGCTGAGGGAAACTCACCCAGCAGGGGCACCGCCAGAACCGTGGCGAGCACCGGGGCCAGGGCGCCGAACGCCGCGCAGCGCAGGGCGCCCAGCGACTGAATGGCGTAGGGGTAGGTCAGGGCGGCCACGACCCCCACACCCAGCCCCTGCACCAGCACGAACGGCAGGACCGCGCCCAGCGACACCTGCTGCAGGTGGCTGGGAAGCGCGCCGCTGGCCATGAGCGGCACCAGACACACCAGCGCCGGGTAGGTGACCAGCGCCGCGGTGGTCAGCGGGTCAAGTTGAGCCCGGCGCAACCCCAGGGTGTAGCCGCCCCACAACAGACTGGAGGTCAGCAGAATCAGCGTGCCGCTGAGCACGGCGCCGCCATGCAGGTGCAGTCCGGCCACGAGCAGCGCCACCCCTGCCACAATCACCGCGAGCCCGGGCCACTGGTGACCGGCCACCTTCTGACGGAACAGCACGAAGCCGACCAGCGCCACCGCCAGGGGGGTCGTGCCCGCAACGAGAGCACTGACGTGGGCGGCCGAGGTGAGTGTGCCGCCGGCCGCCGTCAGCAGGAAAAACGGCAGGCCCGCCCCCAGGACGATGAGGGCGGCAGCCTGCCGGGGTGCGGATTTCAGGGCGGCCCACCGCGAGCGGAGGACCGGCAGCAGCAGGACCCCGGGGACCAGGAAGCGGATCAGGGCGACATCTGCGGACGTCAGCGGGGAAGCTCCGATCGCACGGATCGTCAGCGCGAAACCGGCCCAGATCAGCACGGTCACGAACAGCGCGGTCCACCCGAGCAGGCGGGTTGGCGTGGCCGGCGCGACTGCAGGCCGCAGCGAACGTCGGGGCAGGGAAAGTTGGCGCATCCCCTTATGCTATGAAGCGCTGAAACCTTTCTTCGACAAAGTCACGTGCTGCCCAACACTGCCTGAGATGACAGACATTTTGGCAGAATCTGCCATGAAGGGAGGGCGCTATGGATGAGAAGGACCGGCGCATTCTTGCCTGCCTGCAGGCGGATGGCCGCATGAGCAACCAGGAACTCGCAGACCGGGTGAACCTCTCGCCGTCGCCGTGTTTACGGCGGGTGCGTCAGCTGGAGAACTCCGGTGTGATTCAGGGGTACACCGCGCTGGTGGATGAGCAGGCGGTCGGCCTGTCGGTTACGGCCTTTGTCCGGGTGCGTCTGCAGGTGCACAGCACCGAAAGCGTCAACACGTTCGAGCGGGCCATTGCGGGCATGGACGCCGTTCTCGACTGCTACGTCATGACCGGCAGTGCGGATTTCCTGTTGCGGGTGCTGGTGGAGAGTCTCAAGGACTACGAGGAGTTTGTCCGGTACCAGCTGCACGCGGTGCCGTATGTCGCGTCCATCGACACCAGCTTCGCCTATGGGCACGTCAAACGGGCCACAGTGTTCCCCCGGCTGAAAGCGAGTGACTGACCTGCGGTGAACCTTATCTGTGCGCCACTTGACGGCCTGGGCGGTACCTCGCCTGTGCGGGGGGTGGGAGCTCCAGACCAGTGCCAGAGCTGAACTTCAGCACGCCCTGGAAGACCGCCCTTCGGGTGGGCAGGCCCGGTGCTTCGTGCGGCCGGGCGCGCCTGTCATGCGCGGCGACCGGCCATAAGAACCTTCGGAACGAAGGACGGGCTGCCACCCCGCCACGCTCGTTTCTCAGTCAGACGTTCCGGTCAATCATTCAGTGGCCGGCCAGACGCCGTTTCCCCGCTGGGCCCCCGCGACACCGCCGCAGCCGAGGGCTCTATGTGGACTCGGCTGCAGGACAATTCTCCTCGCAGGTGCCTGGCTCCAGCATGAATAATGAACGCGTTCAGAAATGAACGCGTTCAACAAGGAGAGAAACATGACGCTCTGGGCAGCACGACTCTTGATTGCCGTGGCCGCTGGCCACCTCCTGCTGGCGCTGGCCAGCGTTCTGCCTGACCTGGGGGTCCTGGCCCCGAATGGGTTGCCCGGCATGCTCGGTGCGCCCTGGCAGCCGCCACACCTCGACCGGCAGGCGGCGTTTTGGAGTTCAGTCGGCAGCTTCGCGGCCCCCCAGTGGATCTGGGGAGCGTGGATGATAAGCGCCGCGCGCGAGGGGCACCGGCCACCCCAGGGCACCGGCCTCGCGCTTCTGCTCGTGACGGCCGTGCAGGTCACCCTGGCCCCGGCAGGGGGCTTCTGGCTGAACCTGGCGCCCGCCCTCCTGCTCATCACCGCCGAGTACCGCTTCCGGACAGCGCGCCCCGAGGCGCTCCGGTGACACGGCCACCTCAGGCGGCGCCCGGCCGGCGCGACCGGCACAAACAGGACAAACTGACGCGGATCCACACCGCCGCCCTGACCCTGTTCACCGAGCAGGGCTACGACGCAACCACCATCCGGCAGATCGCAGCAGAGGCCGACGTGGCGGCCGGCACCATCTTCCGCTACGCCACCGACAAAGCCGACCTGCTGCTCATGGTGTTTCATGACGCCATCGCCCAGACCGTGGCCGAGGCCACGGAGCCCCACCGCCTCACGGGACCACTCTCCCAGGTCCTGCCCGGGCTCTTCGACCCCTTCTTCGCCTTCTATGAAAAGCGGCAGGCCCTGGCCAGCGATTTCCTCCGTCTGGTGCTCTTTCATCAGAGCCCCTGGCGCACCCGGGAACTGGCGCAGGGGCGAGACTTCGTGCAGCAGCTCGCCGACCTGCTCCGGTCACGCCAGGACACCGGTGAGGTGGCCGCGGACCTCAACCCCCAGACGGCCGCCTTCGCGCTGTTCGCCCTGTACCAGGCGTGCCTGGTGGGCTGGCTGGCGGGAGAAGCCAACCTGACCGAGACCCGCGAGCGCCTGGCGGCCCTGCTGCACCTGCAGGTCCGGGCCTTCCAGGACGGCGCGCGCCCGGCGGTCACGCCATGACCCACCCCGTCCTGATTGTGGGCGCAGGCATCGGCGGACTCGCCCTGGCCCAGGTGCTGACCCGTCACGGCGTGGCGGTGAACCTGATCGAGAAAGCCGCCTCCCCCCGGGCGGTCGGCGCGGGCCTGATCCTGAGCGGCAACGCCCTGCGGGTCCTCGACCGGCTCGGCCTCGCGGAGGCCGCGCACGCGGCCGGGCAGGTCCTGAGCGGCGCCCAGCTGACCACCGCGGCGGGCCGGCCCCTTCAGACCCTTTCCTACGCGGCCTCAGGCGGAGCCGTCGGTGTGCACCGCGCTGCCCTTCAGTCGCTGCTCAGCCGGGATCTGCACCCCCGGATCCAGTTCGGCACCACGGTGCGGGCGCTGCACCAGCACCCCCGGGGCGTGGACGTCACCTTCAACAGCGGCGCGGTCCAGACGTTTCATGCGGTGATCGGCGCGGACGGACTGCACTCGTCCGTGCGGCACCTGACCTTCGGGGACGTGCCCCGGCGGTACGCTGGCTACACCAGCTGGCGCTTTGTGGTGCCCGTCCCCGGCCCGGCGCACGCCACCGAACTGTGGGGCCGGGGCTGTCGCCTGGGCTTGGTGCCGATCGGACTGCGCCAGACGTACGGGTATGTCACGGCCAACGCGCCAGAGCGGCCCCCAGGCCCGCCCCAGGCCCACGGGACCATGGCCGAGATGCAGGCCCACTGCGCCGGGTTTGGCGGCCCCGCACCGGCCCTGCTGGCGCATCTCCACGCGGACACCCCCGTGATCCGCACGGACATTCATGAGGTGCGGCTGCCGCAGTGGGGGCAGGGCCGGGTGACCCTGTTGGGCGACGCCGCACATGCGATGACGCCCAATCTCGGTCAGGGGGCAGCCATGGCGCTGGAAGACGCCTGGGTCCTGGGTCAGCAGCTGATCACGACGCCGGACGTGCCGGCCGGGCTGGCCCGGTATGAAGCCCTGCGGCGGCCACGGGTAAACGGCGTGCAGGCCAGCTCGCGCCTTCTCGGGCGGGCCGGGCAGCTGGAACAGGGCGCGCTGCGCGCCGTACGCGACCTGGGCATGCGTCTCGTCCCGCCGGGCCTGGCGCAGCAGTCAAGCCGCCGGCTGTTCCAGGTTGATCTGGACGCGGGCCTCCCCGGGGTCAGTCCAGCTGAACGCCCAGGCAGGCGGGATGACCGGAGCGCCGGGACCGGCAGTTGATGCCCGTGGTTGAACCCGAAAGACCCACCCAGACGCGGGCAGACAGCGGTTCCCCGGACATGTAAGAGGAGATGAGCGCGCACTCCTCCACCAGAGGGCGGAGCGCTGTACGGTGAAACGTCAAATGCCTCTCTTCCACGTCTCCGTCCGCCACCTCACCGACTATGTGAGGCGACGCTGGCGTCCCCTGCTCATCCTGTTCTTCGGCCTCCTGCTTCCCTTCCTTGGTTTCGTCAAGATCGCCCAGGAGGTGTTCGAGAAAGAGCCCTTCGCGTTCGAAGAGCCGCTGATGCTGGCCATTCACGCCTACAGCTCCCCTGCGCTGAACCACGTCACCGCCGCCTTCTCCCTGCTGGGCAGCGCCCGAGGCATGGCGCCCATCGCGCTGATCCTGGTAGCAGCGCTGTACCGCGTCAAACGGTCCCGCGCGTACTTCATGGCGGTCAGCCTCGGCGGCGTGGCCCTGATCAACCTGCTGCTCAAGAACCTGTTCGACCGTCCGCGCCCAACGTTCTGGACGCCGTTCCTTCCCGAGCCGGACTTTTCCTTCCCCAGTGGTCACGCCATGTTCGCCAGCGCCCTGGCCACCTCGGTGATTGCGCTGCTGTGGGCGACGCGCTGGCGGATTCCCGCCCTGGTGATCGGCACGCTGTACGTCCTCGGCATGATGCTCTCCAGGGTGTACATCGGCGTGCACTACCCGACGGACGTCACCGGTGGGGCGCTCTTCTCGCTCGCGTGGGTGTTCGGCCTGTCCCAGATCCTGCATATCCACCGGGTCCCTCCAACGTCGCGCGTCAGTGACGCGGCAGTTGATGAAGCCCACAAAGTTCCCTGAACGGAATTTACCTGGGCCCTGCTGTTCTCAGTCGACGTCACGCCAGCCTGAGCAGGCATCCGGTCAAGCGGCTGTCAGCCCTACAGCGGCCTGAGTGGTCCGGATGGACGCCGCTGGAGTTCCCCGCCGGGCAGCCGCCCCAGACTGGGCGGGACCACGTGGGCACCCTGAACCGCTGCGCGTGGGCATGATCATGCCTGGGCTCCGGCCCACACCGCGGGTTGCCGGCATCACGTGCGGACCCTTAGCTGGACCGAGCAGGTCCACCCTTAAGACTGGTCTGGGAGTCATGCGCGGCAGGTTCACCTCGATTGAAGTCATATCGCCTGGAACGAACTGGGCTCCAGAGTTCAGCGCAGCCGTTCAGCGCTGCGCTTCCTCAGACCGGAGATTCTGAGGTGCTCCTCCCCCGCCCGGCACCCGGGCTGAAAGGAACCATGACCCGTTCATTGCCCATTGAAAACGACCGTGATCTGAATATTCGCTTCCTGCGCTCCATTGAGATCTCCCAGAAGCTGATCGGGCAGAACCGTGAATTCCTGACCGTGTTGCGCGCCGCACCGCTGGAGGCTGCCCTGTCCATGCGCGTGGCTGCGCTGGAAAACCAGTTCGCCCTTCTGGAACGGCGCGTTACTCTGCTGGAGGCTGACTGTGACCGGAGCCTCAGAGAAGCGCTCGAGCTGTGAGGCGGCGGGAGTCCGCGTCTGGGGCTCCCGTCTATGGACCAGACGCGCCGCAGCAGGATGCCCCTTCGGCTTTCCGGCATGAGAGCGTCGGCCTGCACCCTCCAGCGCTCCCGTCCGGCTGTCTCCCCTGAGGGCGCACCGGCCAGGCTGAGCTGGGGCCTGGCGGTCCGGGGTCCGCTTCCGCGGCGCATGGACCTCACCCCGCCACCGTGAGGACGCCTGGAAGTGACGCCCCCCTGTGAGGGAAGCAGATCGTCAACCACGGCAGGTCCCGGCGCTTGAAGCGCCAGAGATTCAGAAAGCCCCGGAGAGTTCAAGCCGCGCGTCCGGAGACCGCGCAGTGGTGCCCTGGGGGGCTACACTGGCGTATGACCGGTCCAACCGATGACCCCAGAGCTGAGCTGCTCCGGGACGCCGCCGAGCACACCGCGTTCAACTCGGCCCGGCGTCATGTCGGTGCGGCCGGTTTTCTGCAGCGGGACGTGCTGGAACAGATCATCAGCGCGGGCCGGGAGCAGATCAGCGTGACCCGTTCCCTGCGTCAGATTGTCGCCTCCACCCAGGCGCAACTGCAGGCCCTGTCCGGCATGGGCGCCCTGGACGAGCAGGCGCATGTTGAAACGCTCCGGGGTATCGTGACGTCCAGCCAGGCCCAGATCCGGACGGCCACCGCGCTGCGTGACGCCATTCAGCGCACCCTCACCGACGTCCAGGGCACTCCCCTCGAAGAGATCAGTGCCAATCTGCTCAACACCCTGGGGGCCGTGGTGCAGCGGCAACTCGCGCAGCTTCAGGACCTGATCACGACCGCCCTGGGAGAAGCGGACAGCGTCGAGCAGGTCGCGGAACTTCAGCAGGTCAGGAGCGACGCGCAGGCCCGACAGGTCCAGCTGGAACATGAGCAGAGCGAACGGGAACTGGTCCAGCTGGAGACCCTGGGCGCCGAGGCGCTGGCGCGGGTGCGGGACCTGGAGGAGGGTGGCCTGACGCACGCCGCACAGCGCGCGGCGCTGGAGGACCAGGCGGACCGGGCGCGCCTGCGAATCGCGGCCCTGGAGCACGGTGAGGAAGAACACCGGGACCAGCTGGCCAGCCTGGAGCGGGAGGCGCAGGCGACAACACAGCGCCAGAAGGACCTCGAAGCGCAGATGGAGCTGACCCAGACCCAGCCGTTGGGGACCCCTCAGGACTGAGCAGACGGCTCTGCACTCTGACCGGCCGGTTGCCGCGACCTGTCCACCTGGCCGATCACCGGATCAGAGCCCCGCTGCCCGTAACCGCCGCTTCGATGTGCTGCTGCGCGGGTTCGCCGGATTGCCGCTGCTTCCAACCCCGGCCTCCGGGAGATCCCCCGATAGGATGCGCCGCCGTCAGGATCCACGCCGGTCCCGGAGCCACCGTTGGTCCTGACCTGTGGCCTGGGTCCAGGTCAGCAGCATTCGAGGGTAATCACCAGCGGCCCTGTCCGGTCCGCCGTCACCTGAACCGCTCCAACTGAAGCGGACCTGCCGGCCTCAGGGGCAGCCAGCAGTGAAGCCACGGCGCGCACCACGCCCTCCACATCGGCTGAGGGCGCCATAAAGCGGACGAGCATCCGGACCGCCTGAACCTGATGTTCATTCAGGCCGGCGGCAGGGTGTTCCTCCGCCACCACCAGGCTCACGCGCGTGATGTGGCTCCGGTCCGGTCCCAGATCCAGGCTGAGGTCCTCAACGGCGAGCATGGACGGCGCGAACCCATACGAGAACGTCTGCCCACCGGTGACGTCGGTCCGTTCGTCGTTGCGGAGCAGCGCATAGCTCTGATAGAACCGGCTCCGTTCGAAGTGCTCAATGCTCTGAAAGGTCATTCGTGAAGCGTAGTCCCCCTCACCTGACTGGGCGCCCACCACGTGGCCCTGAACCTTGGGTGCTTCATCATGTCCCGGCGCGGCGCGCCCCCCACGCGGCCCTGAGCTGTTGGGGAGAGCAAGGACGTGACGGCCCGGGCGTTCAGGTGGTCGTCTGGCCGCTCAGGTCAAGGACGCCCCTCATGTGCCTGACCTACGCTGCCCCATGAGCGACTTCACCGAGCGGCTGGACCAACTGAAACGAACGCACGACTTCACCGAACAGGCTGCGAAAACGCAGCGGACCGGAAGTACCCGTCAGGATGACGATGATCACGAAGCGACGCAGGATGCGCTGGACCGCACTGGGCTCCTCGAGATGAAACGCATTGCCGGGGAACTGAACGAAGCCGGCTTTTCATCACGGACCAGCGTCACCTCCCAGGACTCAGAAACAGGGTTGAGCTGCACGATGACCGTCGACGGCGTCGGAGAGGTGACCTGTGACCTGGGGGTACGAACGCAGACCCTGGTGGTGACGGCGCAGCCTGACTTTACGCAGGGCACCCGGCTGGAGTTCAACATCGGTGACAAGGCCGCGCTGGGGAAAGTCATTGAACAGTGGGCCGAAGAGCACCTGCTCCCCCGTGGCGCGCAAGGCCACTGAGCCCCACCCCGCATCTGGGCACACGGCGCTGGAGAGCGGGAAGGGGTATCTGACGCCAAAGTCAGTGCCAGCCTGAACAGGGCTCCTCCCGTCAGGTCGGCTCCCCTGTCAGTAGGGTGAAGGTGCCGCCGCCTGTCCACTGCTGCTGTTCACCACCGGGTTTTGATCTCTGAGATTCTCAGCTGCGTGACGGATCAGGGAACTGAAGACACCCCGGTCTGCTGGGTAAGTCACAGTGCCACGAATGGCGGTCCAGGGAGAGAGAGACCGACCTGCCCGTTCGGTAGAAAGGGAGTGGATGCCCCGACCCGTCCTGAGGTTGAGGGCACAGCGTTTCCCTGCCACCGGCATCAGTCATCAGCGCCCCGCGGCGCACGGTGACCATACCGTGAACCCGGGCGCTGCCTGCGCGGGTCCAGGGTGATGCCGGGCGTCCGGTCAACCCTGAGGGGCCTTCGCGGGGGTCCTGGTCCCTTCCGGAGAGCACACACATTCGACCTCCACCAGCGCCCCTGAGTGCGTCAGGGCCGGAACCACGACCGCACTGCCCGCAGGTGGGTCATTCAGGTCGTTCAGTTGTTCCAGACACTCGTATGCCTCGCCCATACTGCCGATGTCCGTCACCAGGAAGGTCAGGCGGTGAACGTCCCGCAACGTGCACTGCTGCGCGCGCAGCTCGGCGATGAGTCGGCCCAGAACGAGATACACCTGACGGGAGAGGAGACCGGCGTGCGCGGCGGCCTCCTCCGAGTCAAGGCCGATCCTGAACGTGCGAGCCTGAAGTGAAAGGGCTTTATCCATGGCCGTGTTCAGGCAGGTGCTTCGGTCGCCACATGCCTGATGCTAGCCCGTGCAGGTGCGCGCAGACACTGGTTTTGTCTGGTTCAGCACCGGCACCCGCAGGCGGGCTCTCCCAGGGGTGCCTTCCAGCACGGCAGCGGCTCAGGGTTCGCCCGTTGTCACGGTGGAGTGAACGTTTCCGGTTCCGCCCGCTGCTCACTTGGCAGGAGCAACCGGCCGGGAGACGTGCTGCGCTCACCAGGCGGCTGCCCGGAAGACTGGACCCTGCAGCACGGGAGGCCTGAACACTGCACAGGTCAGGTGCCACACCGCTTGCCGAAAGATCACTGGCGCGCCATCCGCGGTGACGTTCAGCGCAACCCAGGCACCCTCTCAGCCGTCGAGACTACTCTCTGGGTTCGCCCGTTTCTTCAGAATCACCGGAATCAGCCGCCGCAGCGCCCTCACACCACCCAGGTCAGACGTTCACACCGCAAGAAACGACATGAGCAACCCCAGGCGGAAGACCAGTACAGGTTCGCGGACGCTTCTGTTCCCTCGGTAGTGCTCCAAGGATGACTTTCAGCACCTGACCCTCTCGATGCGAGGGACGAGCACACTGGAGATCATCATGGGGAAACAGCGAAAAACCTGGAGCACCGACGTCAAAGAAGCCATCGTCCTCAGCGTGCTGCGGGGCGAACTCGGAGTCGCGGAGGCAGCCCGTCAGCATGGAGCCAACGAGAGCCTGATCCACACCTGGAAAACACAGTTTCTGGAGGCGGGCCGTGCCCGCCTCTCTGGTGACCGACCAGACCAGGGCGTGACCATCCTGGAACGGGAGAATGACCGTCTCAAACGCATCGTGGCCGAAAAGGAACTGGAGCTCGATATTGCGCGAAAAGTGCGACGGCTCTGACGCTGGACGAGCTGATCGTTCTCTGGCAGAGCCGGCCGCACCTCAGCCTGCGGCGTTTTGCCCAGTACGCCAGCGTGCCGTACTGGCGGATGCGGGACCATCAGCACAGCGCGCCCGCGCGCTGTGCCAAGCAGCAGCACCGTGACGCACTGTACGAGAAGGTACGCCAGGCGGCGTTGCAGCATCCAACGTCTGGATACCGGCTGCTGTATCAGGAACTCAAAGCTCAGGGCGAAGAGATTGGCCTGCACAAGATCCGTGTCGCACTCGGCGAATTGCACCTTCACCCACCGCTGCCTCGAAAGACCCGGAAACCTTCCCCGAAGGTTTCCGCACCACAAGACTGGCCGGAAGGTCGACGGGTGCAGATTGACGCGACACGGCTGTCGCTGCCCGACGGGGTCTGTTGGATTTACTTCGTGCTGGACGTTACCTCGCGGGTGGTGCTGGCCAGCCGGGTGGTACGGAGCCTGTCGATGCACCTCGCCAAACTGACGCTCGACGAGGCGGTCGCCGTGCTGCGTGCTCAGGGCCACCACAAGCGCATCCTGGTCCAGAGTGATGGAGGCAGTGATTTCACCAGTGACCTCTTTCAACAGGGCTGTTTGATGTACGGCAACTGGGTGCGCTGCAAAGTGTCTCAGCCGGGAGGAACCGGTATCCTCGAACGCCTCAACCGGACCTACAAATACCAGTTCGCCTTCCGCCAGGACTGGCAGTCCATGGCCGATGTCCGGGCCGCCATGCCGGACTTTCACCGCTGGTACAACCACGAGCGCCGTCATTCGGCGCTCGGCTACGCCACGCCTTGGTCTACACTCACCTTATCGGCGAATGCTCGCAACGCCGCTTGAAGTCAAACCTGGAGCATTACCCTCCCTGTAACTTCGTCCTACCGTCTGGTTGCGTCTGCCCTCTCCCAGATGGAGCGCCACTCGCAGAACGATCCGGTCACCCCAGGCCGACCTGTCACCGGCTGAAAACGTACCGCTTGAACCGGCGCAGCAGGCAGCAGCAGCTCCGTTAGAACGACCTGACCACCCGCCGCGAACACCTCCAGGGAGCTGGTATCGAGCAGCAGCGTGAATTCGGTCATTGCTGGACCGTCTGGCAGCGGGGCGCTGTGCGTCCCACCAAAACCGGGCACCTCCGGGTGCGCTGGCCGTGTGACCTGGAGGGCCGCCCGCGAGACCTGCACGCTCACCTCGACGCCCTCGGCGGAGACGAACTCCACCCGCAGCGCCGCCTCATCCGGGAGGTGTGCAGCCAGGGTGAATTCATGCGCTTCGCCAGCACGCAGCGGGAACGTTCTGGCGGCCAGGAGAGGCTCACACTCGAACCGGGTGACGTCCCGGCGCAGGGCCTGCACTTCCGGCACGGGCCGCTGCACCAGGTGCCACGCGGCGCCCAGCGAGAGTTCACGCGGCACCGTGAAGGCCCCCCGCCAGGGTGAGGTGGGCAGGACCGTGGCGTACTCCCAGTTGTTCATCCACGCCAGCCACACGCGCCGCGCCGGCAGGTCGCTCCAGGACAGGCCCGCGTAGAAATCCTTGCCGTAATCCAGGGTCCGTGACGGCGTGAGTGGCGTGAACGTCGTGCCGTCGAAGTCCCCCACCCAGTACTGCGCGCCGCTGCCCCCGTGCAGGCCACCCGGGTTGAAATCCACCTTCAGCACCCAGCGTTCCACACCCGCCTCGTCCATCAGCGGAAAGAACTCCGGCACCTCCCAGATGCCGGTCACTTCTCCGGCCGGTCCGAATGTACTCAGGGTCTGCCAGACCTGCAGGTCGGCGGAGGCGTAGAACTCCACCTGCCGCTCGTCAGGGTGCACGACAGCCATCACCCACCGGCCGCGCGCCTCGTCCCGGAAGACCTTCGGGTCGCGGAAGTCCGGCTTGTTCAGATCGAGCACGGCCGTCTCCCCCCCGTACGTCCAGGTGCGGCCCTGGTCGGGACTGAACGCGAGGTACTGCGCTTCGTGATGCCGCTTGTCCAGGTGCGTGCGTTGAGGGTGAACGTCGGTGTGCCCGGTGTACAGCGCCACGAGCGGTGGCTGGTCCGCAGTCCCGAGCCCGGAGGTGTTGTGCGTGTCCACGACGGCGCTGCCGGAGTAGATGACGTGCGTTTCACGCGCGGGCAGCGCCACGGGGTGTTCCGTCCAGTGCAGGAGGTCGGTGCTTGTGGCGTGGCCCCAGCTGAGGTTGCCCGGGGTGGGCCCCAACGGGTTGTGCTGGTAGAACAGATGGAACGTTCCGGCCACGAAGACAAGGCCGTTCGGGTCATTCACCCAGTGCTGACGCGGGGAGTAATGCACCTGTGGGCGGTGACGCTCGCGGTAGGTGTGGCGGTCGGCGGGCATGCCCCACAGTACGCGTCAACGGAAGGGCGTGCAGAACGCTGGTCGGACCTCAGCAGGATGACTGCAGGGGGGTGGGGCAACGAACCGGCGCAGTGATCTGGCTTCGCCCCCCGTTGGGGCAGACTTTGGCTACCCCACCGCCGGCCGGGTGAGGTCCGGGCCGTTCCGTCCGCCGGGGAGCGGGGCGTTGCACGTTTTCAGCGCGCAGCCGGCAGGTGCAGCAGGGGTGCCCGCTTGCATCCCCGCCGGCTGCACCTGCCACTTCCGTACCCGCCGTCCCGGCATCACTCCGCTGCCTCTGTGCCCCTTCCGTTGCTGCCACGGATGTCGGCTGGCGGGCGTCAGGCAGGCGGGAGGGTGAACGTGAAGGTGCTTCCCTCTGGTCCTGACGTCACCCCGATGGTTCCCCCCATCTGCTCCACCAGGCCGCGCGCGATGGTCAGACCGACCCCGCTGCCCTCACTCCGGGTCCGGGCGGAATCCACACGGTAGAAGCGCTCAAAGATGCGGCCCAGATGCTCGGGAGGAATCCCGTTGCCAGTGTCCTGCACGGCAAAGGCAACTTCTCCGTTCACGCGCTGCGCCGTCAGGATGACCTGCTTTCCGGGGGGCGTGTGCTTCAGTGCGTTTGTCAGGATGTTGGACAGTACCTGAAGCGCCCGCTCGAAATCCGCCTGAACGGCAAGCGGACTGGCCACGGCTTGCCACCTGAGCTTCACGCCCCGCTCCTGGAAGGCCTCTTCGAAGCGGTCCACGGCAGCGATGAGGAGGTCACCGACCTCGAAGGTACTGGGACGCAGCGCCACCTGACCGGCCTCCACTCTGGACACCAGACTCAGATCACTGGCCAGCCGTTCCATGGCGCGGACCTCACGCGCGATGGCCGGCGCCACCCGCTCGGGTGTCATGAGCCCGTCTGTCAGGGCCTCCGTGTACCCCCGGAGGGCCGCGAGCGGCGTTCTGAGCTCATGGCCCACATTGCCGATCAGCGTCACCCGGTCCTGCTCGACCCGTTGCAGTGAACTCGCCAGCACGTTGAAGTTGTGGGCCAGGGCGGCCAGTTCATCACGGCCCGTCTCGGGCAGCCGCCGCCCGTAGTGTCCTGTCGCCAGGGCCTGACTCCCGGCGGACAGCAGCTGCACAGACCGCACGATGCGCTGCGAGGTGAGGGAAGCGGTCACGGCGGCCACCAGCACCGCGAACGGCACGGCGGCAATCAGGGCCGCGTTCAGCGTCCGGCGCATTCCATTTTCCAGGTCCAGCCGGAGGGCACGCCCCTCAGGACCCAGGAGTGTCACCATCTGCTCGACGTGATGGCGGTAGAAGCTGGGCGCCGTAAGCTCGGCCATCAGGAACAGGGCGGCCAGGGCAACGAGGATCACGAGCAGGTGTCCCAGGAAAAGCCGAGGAAACAGCTTCACGTTTCTTCCCGGAAGCGGTAGCCCACGCCCCGCACAGTTTCGATGAAGCGCGGCTGCTCAGGCTGGTCCCCGAGTTTTCTTCGCAGGCCTGCCATGTGGACGTCCACCACCCGCTCCACGCCCGGAAAATCGGCGCCCCACACCCGTTCGAGCAGACGCTCCCGTGACCAGACGAACCCCGGATGCCGCGCCAGAGTCAGCAGCAGGTCGAACTCCAGTTTCGACAGGCGGAGTTCCTGACTGTTGAGACGCGCCGACCGTGTCCGTTCGTCCAGGTGCAGCCCGCCGAGAGACACGCTGTCGTGAATGCGGGCCCGGCGCAGCAGCGCCCGCACCCGCGCGACCACTTCCCGGGGTGAAAAGGGCTTGGTGACGTAATCGTCAGCGCCGACGTCCAGGCCATGCAGGCGGTCCTCCTCCTCACCGCGCGCGGTCAGCAGCAGCAGAGGGAAGTCAGGGTGATCATGCCGCTGCCTTCGGGCCAGGTCGAGCCCACTGACGCCGGGCAGCATCCAGTCCAGGATGGCTAGGTCCGCCTCGGCAAGGCGGGACTGACCACTCACACCGTCCTGCGCCTCCAGGACGGTGTAGCCCTCTGCACGCAGGTAGACGCCCAGAATCTCCAGGATGGCCGGGTCGTCGTCCACAATCAGGATGCGCGCCATGGGCATGCCTCCAGGGTAAAGGTCAGCCGCGGGCGGGCTGCTCTGGAGGGGCCGCGGTGGCTGTTGGGATCAACTGCGTCCTGCCAGCCACTGCTTGAAGGCGTACATTTCGTCAGCCTGGGCTTTGATGACGTCACGCGAGAGTTTCAGCACCCGGGCGTCACGGCTCTTCTGCAGGGCGAGAGTGGCCATGTCCAGTGCGGAGGCGTGGTGCGGCAGCATGCCCTGCACGAAGGCCTGATCGGGATTCCTGGCGGTCTTCAGGGGGGCCACCATGCCGTTCATGTCGCTGGTCATCCGGGCGTGCACCGCGGTGTTGAGGCCGCCCATACCCTTCAGCCAGGCGCTCATGACATTCAGTTCCCGGGTCTGGTCACGGATCACGCCGGCCGCCCAGGCTTTGACCTGCGCGTCCTGCAGGCGGCCCTGCACAGCTTTACTCATGGTGATGGCCCCCTGGTGGTGGGCGACCATCATGGACAGGTAGGCGCGGTCGAATGCTGGCCCACTCAGCTCAGGGAGGCCCTGGTTCTGGGTGGTGGCCGCACTGCTGTGCGCGCCGTGGTTCATCTGGGCCAGGGCGGGCGCCGTCAGGCTGGTCAGGGCCGTCAGGCCCGCCAGCAGCAGGAAGTTCGTCTTCATGTCGTCACGCTACCGGGGGCATGTTCAGCTTGTGTAAAGGTGGGTGGCGGCCTTTCCCTTCGTGTCATTGGTCCTTCAGTCCTGGGCCCAGCTTCTTCGGCCGCCCGGGTCAGTCTGAGGCCGCTGCGCGGCGTTGTTCCAGCTCCAGGCGGGCGTCCCGCTGCATCCAGGCTTCGGCGGCCTGCGCATCCAGCGGCCTGGAGAAATGAAATCCCTGCGCGAGGTCACAGCCCGCCTCGCGCAGCCACGCCCACTGCTCAGCGGTCTCTACCCCTTCAGCAACGACATGCATGCCCAGCGCACGGGCCATGCCCAGAATGGCGCGCACCAGTTCCTCACCGGCGTCCGCATGCCCGATGCGCGTCGTGAAGGACCGGTCGATTTTCAGGGCAGATGCCGAGAGGCGCTGCACGTACGCCAGACTTGAGTAGCCGGTGCCGAAGTCATCAATGTGCAGGTGCACGCCCAGCGAGCGCAGGGCCGTCAGGTTGGCGCTGACGGTGGGGGTGTGCTCCAGCATCAGGCTTTCGGTGATCTCCACGTGTACGAGTTCAGGGGTGACGCCCGTGTCCTCCAGGACCTCCTGGATGAACGGCGCGAAGTCAGGACGCAGGAACTGGCGGGCGCTGGCGTTCACGCTCAGGGTCAGCGGGGTGAGCAGGACGCCACGTTCGTGCCACGCACGGAACTGTTCGCACGCCTGCCTGAACACGTGACGGTCCAGGTCGATGATCAGGCCGCTGTCCTCGGCCGCGGGAATAAACACTGCCGGGCTGATGGGCCCGCGCTCGGGGTGGGTCCAGCGCGCCAGGGCCTCGAAGCCGTACAGGCGACCGTCGTGGACGCGCACGAGCGGCTGGAAGTGCGGATGAATACAGCCGTCCCGCAGGGCCTGCCACAGCTCCTCCTCCATGGTGGTGCGGGCGAGCAGGGCCGTGTGCATGCCGGTTTCGAACACTTCCACCTTGTCCTGCGTGCGCTGTTTTGCGCGGTTCATGGCGATGTCCGCGTCGCGCAGCACAGCGTCGACAGCGTCATACTGTCCGTGCAGCAGGACCACGCCGACACTGACCTGCACGGGCCATTCACGGCCCTGCACGACCACCGGCCGCTCGACCGCCTGGCGGACACGCTGGGTCACCGCCAGGGCCGCGTCCTGCGTGTCGATTCCCTCGATCAGCAGACCAAACTCGTCCCCGCCGAGGCGGCTGATGACGTCCGGCGCACGCAGTTCACTGGCCAGGCGGGCCGCCAGCTGCCGGAGGAGGTCGTCGCCGGCGCCGTGTCCGAAGGTGTCGTTGAGCTGCTTGAAGCGGTCGCAGTCGAGCAGCACCACCGCCGCGCGGCGCCGCTGGGGCTCCAGCAGAAGCTGGAGTCGCTGCTGGAACAGGGCGCGGTTGCCCAGCCCGGTCAGCGGGTCACACAGTGCGTCCCGCCGCGCCTGCAGACTGATCTGCGCCAGCTCCTGGGTCCGTTCGCGGATCCGGCGTTCCAGAGCTTCGCGGTGCGCCCGCTCGGTGTCCAGTTGACGCACCATGTCACTGCGCAACCGAATCTGCCTGACCACCAGGTCCGCGAGACGCCGGAGGATCTCCGCTTCGGCCTTCGTCAGGCCCGCCCGGGGCTGCGTGTCAAGCACGCAGAGGGTGCCGATCGTCAAGCCATCCTCGATGGTCAGGGGAGCACCGGCGTAGAACCGGAGGTGTGGGGCGCCGGTGACCAGCGGGGTCTCCCGGAAGCGGGGGTCCAGCGTGGCATCCGGCACGACGAGCAGCGTCTCGCTGTGCAGGGCGTGCGCACAGAGCGACGCACTGCGGTCTGACTGCGCCATGTTCAGGCCGATGTTCGCTTTGAACCACTGCCGGTCTTCGTCCACCAGGCTGACCAGCGCCATGGGCGCCTGCAACGCCACGGCGGCCAGTGCAGCCAGATCGTCGAATTCCTGTTCGGGCAGTGTGTCCAGCAGCTGGAGGCGGTGAAGCAGAGCCAGACGTTCAGTTTCGTTCGCAGGTAAGGTCATGAGTCAGTCCGCAGGGTGGGAGCAGGGGCAGAGTACGGCGTGGGGTCTTTCCACGCTGTCACATCACCTGCTGATTGGCAGGTCGAGGCGCCCGGTGATGTGTTGCTCAGCAGGTTGGGGCGGGGAGGCATGCAGGGGTGGCCGTGTTCCATCATCACTTACCCGGCATGGCAGGCTTGCGGCGTGGCCACCCGGACGGTGTTTCGTCCCGCGGCTTTCGCCGCGTACAGCGCCTGGTCGGCCGAGTGCAGCGTCGCTTTCAGGTCCTCCTGGACGCCCAGCGCGGCCACCCCGAAACTCGCCGTGACCCGCAGTTCCGGCGAGATTCCCGGCCACTCCAGCTCAGCCAGCGTCTGACCGAGCCGCTCGCAGGCCCGCCGCCCCGCGTCCAGGGGAACGCCGGTCAGGATCACCACGAACTCTTCCCCGCCAAAGCGCGCCACGCAGTCCACGTCACGGATTCCGGCGCTCAGGGTCTGCGCGACCCGGGTGAGCACCGCGTCACCGGCCGCGTGACCGTAACTGTCGTTGATCCGCTTGAAGTGATCGAGGTCCAGCAGGGCCACGGTACTGGTGCGGCCCTGCTGCGCCTGGGCATGCAGCGCGGCCAGCACCTGCATGGCGTGGGCGCGGTTGGGAGCGCCCGTGAGATGGTCACGCAGCGCCGCTTCCGCGAAGGCCGAGGCGCGCACCTCCGCGTCACGGGCCTGCTGCTCGATCTGCCCCAGCAGAGCTCGCTGCTGGTAGAACTCACGGTACAGGCTCTGCACGCGGCGGGTGGCTTCCTTCTGCACCTTGTACGCCTGCTCGTGCTGGTCCAGGTGAGCGTACGCCTCGGCCAACAGTTCCCGCGTGCTGGTCGCGAACAGGTCGTGCCGCGCCTCTTCGAACAGCGCGATGGCCTGGCGGGCATCAGCTTCCACGGTCGTCCACGCCCCCCACGCCTCATAGACGCGCGCGCGGTCCAGCAGGGCCCGGCCGTGCAGCAGCGCGCCGCCCATCTGCCGCGCCAGCAGCACCCGTTCGTCCGCCAGCTGGGCGGCGCGGTCAACCTGTCCGTGCATCAACGCCGCTGTCGTCAGTCCTTCCAGAAGTTCCAGGGTGCGCAGCGGCTGGGTGAGTTGAGGCCGGTCGGCGTTCCAGGCCTCCAGCAGCGCCAGCGACACGCTCAGTTGTGCCTCCATCTGGGGCGGAAGCGCCAGGCCCTGACGGCAGACTCTGGTCGCACTGACGACATAATTGATGTGGAGCGCTTCCATGAGTGCGGTGTCAAGGCCGTCCAGGTGGGATCCGCCGAACAGGGTCTGCAGGCGGGTCACGGCCGCCAGGTACTGCCCGCGTTCCATCTCATAGTGAGAGGCGTTCACAGCGACAAGCACCACGCCGCGGTGATCGCCGGCAGTACGCGCGAGGCCATCCGCCTGCGCGAACTGGGTCTCAGCGCCCAGGTCATCGAAAGCCTCGGCCTGCACCAGCGCGAGTGCCACGTGCGCCTTGACCCTCAGCGGTGCGTCTCCCACCGCACGCGCCAGGTTCAGGCAGGACAGGGCGTGCGTCATGGCCACAGCCGTGTCGCCCAGGTCCAGCGCCGCGTACACCGCTTCGCGGTGCAGCAGAGCCAGATCTGCCGGGCTGGCGTCTGTACTGGCAATCCTCGCCAGAACATCCTGCAGAGCTCCCTGCAGGAGAGAGGAGGGATCAGAGGTCAAGAGACACTTCCGGCCGGCCGTCCGTGCCCGGCGCCCCGTGAACGACAGGACGCAGAGCGCACAACCGTGGCGTGACTCCAATGCGTTCCTCCATGACCTCACCTGTTCGCATCCTGCTGAACACCGTAGGGCGCCGCGTCTGACAAGGCTCTGAATCGCCAGAAGGATAAGGCGGGACTCCGTGCAGGTGTGAGGGTGACCTTCCACCCACCCGGTGAGGTGGAGAGTGGAGCACATCGGGTGTTCAGTTCGTCAACACTCCTGTCAGAGCGACCGGCGGAAAGGGGCAGGTGTCCGGCGCTCCTCCTGCCGGAGGTTCTCGCCGCCCGGCTGGCAGACCTCACGTTGCTCAACCTGCCGGACCCCGCCGTGGCTGGTCCCGACGCGGGAGGCCGGCCTCTGGCCGTGAACAACCTTCAGCCCCACCCGGCTGACCAGAACGGGACTTAGGGTTGCAGGCACGGGGTGGAGGTGACTTTCCCACAGGCAGGTGAAGCCAGAGTCGGCCTGCAGGGCCAGCGAACTGCCCAGGGCCTGCGCCGCGGACCAGCTGGGAACTACCGGCAACTCCCTTCAGGGCGGGCGCCCGCTCAGACCGTGAGGTTTCATGCCAGGCGCTGAGAGGGGGGACATGCCCGGGGCCATCGGCGGAGGCCACAGAATGCAGGTCCCTCGAAGGGCACAGACCAGGCAAGGGAAGGTCAGTGAGGACCTGGGCTGCCGCAGGCACGAAGGCCTGAGCCGCCTCAGTCTGTTCAGGAACCTGCTTTGAACAAACGAAGCAGGACAGCAGAACTGGAGATTGACCACCTAACGTTCCTGCGCGGGCGACCGTTCCCCCCCCGTGTCCATGGCGCGCCGCAGAACCCTGGGCTTTCAGGCGAACTCCCGCACAGCAAAAGGCCCTGGGCTCTTGAGGCACGGTCATCAGGCCCACACTCGACAGACATACTCCTGGCAGCCTCGCGTGCCGTCGCCCTGTCGTGCGCCCCACGGGCCTTCTGGGCGGCCTTCAGGAGGCGCTCGCCTTCCTGGACGGAGGGTGGCACCGGACGTTCCTGAATCCGGAGGCTGATACCCCGCCCGCGCAACCTGCCGTGCACCAGCTGGGACGTGACATTCAGAAAGCCATGCGCGAACGTGGCCCTGAGCGTGGAGGCTCGCCCGTTGTCTTACCGGTCGGCGGGATCCACAACGCCCTGGAGAAGCAATCTCGGCGTGTCGACCAGGATGAGGCACTTACCATCGGTGTCCGTCATGACGATCAAATCAGCGGACCTCAGTGACTTCCGTCTTTTTCGCCGTCTGACTGGCCGCGCTGCCTCCTGTGAGTCGCGCATCCCCAGTCGTGATGCAAGGCATAGACCGTGATGCAGCGCGGGCAAACGGAGGGGAAGCAATCGCCACACAGCCTGTCCTCAAGCCATCCAGCGTAAGGTTCACGGGCACACGTGCGAAATGAATGCGCCTGCACCTGGTCTGCCCGCAATCAGGCAACAATGGGCAGGGAGTGCCAGGCCGTCCCTGCTCAGGGAGCGTCAAGCGGTCGGCCGTGTCCGGCGCGCCTCACAGGCGAATGAAAAGTGCGTCCAGAACCGTATTCAGGCGCGAACACATGCACTTGAGTGAAGGATCATGGTCATTTCAGGTTGTGCCCCCGGGTAAGTGCCCTGTCAGAGGCAGGCCGCTAGGCTGAGGCGTGTCCGGTGCTCCCCTCCCTCACGAAGAATCCCGCCGCCTCCTTGACCTGGCGCGGTACCAGATTCTTGACAGTGCTCCGGAGGTCGATTTTGACCGGATAACCCGCCTTGCCGCCAGGGTCCTGAACGTCCCGGTGGCCGTCCTGAACCTGATTGATCAGCACCGGCAGTGGGGCAAAGCGGTCTTTGGCCTGGACGACTCGACCGCGCCCCGGGCCGACTCCTTCTGCGCCTGGACGATCCTGGGGGATGACCCATTCGTCGTTGACAGCGCCCCGCACGATCCCCGCTTCCAGAACAACCCCATGGTCACGGGGACGCCACACATTCACATGTACGCGGGTGTTCCCCTGATCACCCCGGCCGGGCACCGGATCGGCTCTCTGTGCGTTACCGACTCCGAACCTCATCCTCTGGCACCGGAGGATGTGCAGGCGCTCTCTGATCTCGCGGCGCTTGCCATGCAGACGCTGGAACTGCGCCGGCAGACCCTGGAGGCGCAGCAGAATATGGTGGCGCAGCAGCAGGAAGCCCTGGAACTGCGCCGCACCCTGGACCAGGCGCGCATTCTCGATGCGGTCAACCGTCTCGTGGAGCTCGACTTTGATCCTGTGGCGGCGCCCCTGGCCGCTGCGAGCCTGTTGAGTGAAGCGCTGGAGACGGACTACACCGCCCTGTTGCACTGGACGGGTGACACGTACCGGGTAGAGGGGGCACACCACCGGCCCGGCGCCCCAGCAGAACTCCTGGCTTTGAAGGGGGGCCTCCCGGCCCTGGGCGGAGTCTCAGCGACCCTGCGTGATCTGAAGGGGCCGTTGTCACTCAACCGGTATGCCAGTCATCCCGCGGCCATCCCGGAGTTGGTGACCCTGGGGGTCACGCAGGTCACCTGGATGCCCCTTGGTCAAACGTCGTCGGGGCCCTTGTTGCTCATGACGTTGAGGCTGCGGGACAATCCTGTGACGGCGTGGCGCCCAGGGGATCAGGCGCTGCTCGCGGCGGTCGGCCGGACCATTCGCTACGCGGTGGAACGGCACACGGCGCTGCAAGTGGTCCGGAGGGAAGCGAGGCGCGACGCGCTGACCGGCCTGTACAACCGCCGGGCCTTTGAAGAGGACCTGACTGAGCGCGAAGGCGCCGGCGCCGGGTTTACGCTTGCGTTGATTGACCTCGATGGCCTGAAAGGTGTGAATGACTCCGAAGGCCACGCCCAGGGTGACCGGCTCCTGCAGGTATTCGGAACGGCACTGGGAACTCAGGGCGCAGAGCACTGCGCGGCCTATCGCTTGGGAGGGGATGAGTTTGCGCTCCTGCTGCCTGAACAGAGCGAGGACGAACTGCTCAGATGGGTGCACGTGGCCATAGGGGCGGCGCGTCGGGTGAGCTTGAGGCACACGGGGGCGAGTACGGGGGTCGCGCACTCGCATGAAGCCCGGGGGCAGGCGCTGGTGGCCCTGGCCGACGGGCGCATGTATGAGGCCAAGCGGCGCAAGGTCAGAGAAGCCCAGAATATTCGCTAAGGCCTGAACACTGCCCGCTGACACGCCCCCGACCACCGCCGGACCGGGCCTTTCCGGAGGTGAAGGAGGACCAGTCGTAGAGGGTGTGCGGCCAGCGCGAAGATTCAAACCGTGGCAGAGACGGTCCTCCTGCCGGGGCGGCGGCTGGGCGTAACGGTGACAGGGGAGGACGCGCGGACGGAAGACCAGTGCGCGCACTTCCGGAAGCTGGCGACAGGGAACTACTAACCATCCTGTGCCGCTGCCCGGTTGCTTTCAGGCGTCTGCGGGGTCACCCCGGAACTGAAGCTGGAGACGCGCCTGGAAGGCAGGTTGACCGGCCGTAAAGAAGGACTCACCCGTTAGGCGCGTCCGGGGATCCAGGGGCAACTCACACCTGTGCCCCCGTGTGCGCGGATCGGTGGCGCCGGCTGGGTATCATCTCAGGCAAGTCAGGGGTCCACCTTCCGCTTTGACGGAGGCCCACGAGCAGGTCCGGAACGGCGCACATGATCCGAAAAACGTGCCCATCGTGAAGTTCGGCAGGACAGCGCTTTTCAGCAGTCTGCCGCTGCTCTCTTCAAAGTCCCGCTCGGTCCAGCCTCCAAACCGGTATGAAGATCGAGCTCACGGTTTGCACAGCCGCACAGAGCCTCTGGTGACTGTGCCAAGCGACAGCGATCTGAAGATTGCTCACCTTTCTGCCACATGAAATCAAGGGCACGGGCCTAAGCTGAAGTCATGGCCGACTACATCATGAAGAGTGGGCGTCACCAGCGAATCCTGGAATGGGACGAAGTGGAGCTTCCAGCCGCTGCGCCGGCCGTGCAGGAAAAAGGACGTCCGCCGCAGGAGTCGCCCAGGGAGAAGTCCCTGGGTCGCCAGTGGCTTGAGCGCGTCACAGGCAAATCTCGCGGCGGCTGAGCCCGGACCTTCAGAACCTCAGGGCAACCGGGTGCCTCACCAAGAAACACCTATCTGCGGTGTCTGTGCCTGAACCTCGCGTGGGGGATGGGAGCTGGCTTCTCCCGCCACTGCCATGCGACCTGATGGTCCGCAAAGACTTTCCCTGCCGGGTAGGGCATGCCCATCTCACCGTCGCCTTCGCTCAGGAGGCGAAGCGGGTGGACAGCATCTCCCGCATCAGGCGCACGAAGACCTCAGCGACCTGCGGGTCGAAGTGGGTGCCGCCCGTGCGTTCAATCTCCGCCAGTGCCTCCTGGGGTGACCAGGCCCGCTTGTAGGGCCGTTCGGTCGTCAGTGCGTCGTACACATCCACCACGGCGAAGATCCGGGCACACAGTGGAATGTCGGTGCCTGACAGACCTGCGGGGTACCCGCTGCCATTCCATTTCTCGTGGTGGTGAAGCACCAGTTCCAGCGTGACCGGCGGGAGCGTCGGAATGGACGCGAGCATCTCGTACCCGATGATGGGATGACGTTTGATGACGTCAAATTCCTCGTCGGTGAGCTTCCCGGGCTTGAGGAGGATGGCGTCGGGGATGGCGACCTTGCCGGTGTCGTGCAGGTACGCTCCCCAGCGCAGGGCGTCCTGGTCGATGTCCTTGATGTCCAGAGCTGCCGAGAGCTTCAGGGTCAGGTCGACCACCCGGTCCGTGTGTCCTTTCGTTTCATAATCGCGGTACTCGAGGGCCAGGCCGAGCGCCCGCAGCGTTTCTTCACGAGAGGTGTTGAGCTGGGCCAGGTGATACAGCCGGTCCAGTGCGTGGCTGAGCCGTGCGGCGACCCCATTAAGCAACTGGCGCGACTCGGCGGAGATGACGGTGTCGTGATCGGTGCCAAAGGCCAGCACGTGGGCCAGTTGCCCATGCCTGGTGATCGGCAGCAGTGCCAGGGTTGTCCATGACGACCGGGGCAGGCTTTCCGGAGGTTCCAGAATGCTCTGGTCTGCTTCCACAAAGAACGGCTGGTGCCGGCCCAACACCCGCTGCAGGACGGGCGCAAAAGGAAAGGCCCGCAGTTCCTGGACGTCGTGAGAGGTCCACATGCAGGGCGAGCCGACCTGCGGGCCAAGCGACGGTGTCTCTCCAGTGAAATTGAAGGCCTGAGCGTACTCGAAACCCGTCAGCCGCAGGCTCTGCTCCAACGCCTCAAGGACCAGGGCGTCTGGCGAGTCCAGGGTTTCCAGGGACGTGGAGAAGTCCAGCAGGTTCCGGTAGCGGTGCACCTGCGCCTGAAGTTCAAGTTCGGCCGCCTTGCGCTGCTCAATGTTCCGCATGGTGCCCTGAAAGGACGTGATCCGCCCGGCTTCATCCCGCACGGCTTTGAACGAGGACTCCACCCAGACGTACTCGCCGTCTTTGCGTTGTACCCGGTACTCCTGGCGTTCCTGCTCGAATTCGTGGGTGAAGCGGCGCGAGAAGGCGTGCTGGAGGCGCGGCAGATCAAGTTCATGAACGAAGCGCAGAGGGTCAGGGTGCAGCAGTTCGGCTGGCTCGTAGCCCAGCAGGTCCCGGGACGAGGGAGACGCGTACGTCACCGTACCGTCGAGGTCGTATTGGCACACCAGATCAGTGGCGTTCTGGGCCAGCAGACGGAAGTTCCGTTCACTCTCCTCCAGGGCACGCAGGGCTTCACGGTGGGCTTCGTCCGCCTGGATCCGGGCAGTAACGTCGCGGGAATTGACGAACACCCGCTGAACGGCGTCCCCGTGCCTGAAATTCACGGCAATGGCTTCCAGCCACACCCAGTGGCCCTCACGGTGCCGGAAACGGAAGGTCACCGTCACTGACTCCTGCTGGGTGGACAGCTGGGTCAGGCTGTGCCAGACCGCGGGGTGATCGTCCGGGTGAATCAGCCCAAGTGCCTGCTGTCCGACCAGTTCATTGGGAGCGTACCCCAGGATGCCAGTAATGGACCCACTTTCGTACTGGATGACGGCGTGCTCGTCGAGCAGCGTGATGATGTCAGAGCTGTGACGGGTGACGGCCGCGTGCCAGCGCTGCTGATGAAGGAGCTCCTGTTGCAGGTGAACGCGTTCAAGCGCTGCGGCGCCCTGGTCGGCCACCATCTGCAGGAAAGTGCAGTCCTCTGGCGTGAACGTCCGGTCGCAGGAGACTGTCAGCGCGCCGGTCACGCGTTCCCCGATCACGAGAGGCAGGACCGCCGCATTCTGGTTCCTGCGGGCGGGCGCCTCCTGCAGCTGGGGAAGGAGGGGGTGAAGGGTATTCTTCTCAAGAAAGAGAGCACGGTTGTCACAGACAGCGTCGGTGATGGGCGTTTCGAGACTGAGTGAGAGCGACGTCGCGGGTGGGGCCGCTTCCTGCGTGCAACCGATGTGACCGATCAGGTGCAGGCGCTTGGCGTCTGCATCAAGCTGGTGGAGACTTCCGGCCGAGGCGCGTGTGGTCCCGACGGCGGCGTTGAGAACAGCCTGAGCAATTTCGTGGGGGGTGAGGAGGGCGGGCAGAGCGCGGCCCAGGTGACGAAGAGCGTCCCGGTGGGCGTCCTGGTCGGTGGTCACGGGCGAGAGGTGGAGAAGCGCCGCGCCGACGTTGGGGTCCTGCAGGAAGTTCGTGGCCCGGCCGCTCAGAAGCCTCCAGGCTCCCTCCGCATCACGGGCCCGGACAGGGGGAATTTCCGATGTGGCCTGAGAGCGCAGACCGGCGAGGACAGTGACGACCACCGAACGGTCCTCCGGATGAATCCAGTCCAGGACGCCCGGCTCGAGTGCCCTGCCGTGACCGCCGAGCCACCGGGCGGCGGCCTCGTTGATCGAGCGGACATGCCACTGGTGGTCCAGCAGGAAGCAAAGTTCAGGTGAAGACGCGACAAGGGTGCGCACGAATTCAAATCCGGCGGGGAATTCAGAGGGGAGTACCGCTGGGATGAGGTGGGTCATACAGTGAACTCCGCAGCGTCGTACATCAGCTGCCTTGGAATGACCTGAGGCTAAAGGTTCTCTCTCCCATTTGTATGACGGGCCTGGACATGAACCTTCATTCCCTAAGTCGGGCCACCCTGTCTGCGGGCAGGGTGCGTAGGGACAACCCTTCAGCCGGGCGGACTGATACGTTGCCCTTCAGTTTCTTATGGCCATGATGCAGACTGGCGCTGGAACTCCTTCTCCAGGCTGTCGACAGGCGAGCCCATGCGTACCCCCCCGGTTGCTCCCTTGTGCGCCTACATCTGCCGCCTCCCCCGGTCGTTCTCGCTGGACCGACTTTCTGCAGTTGACCGGCGGGTTTGAAGAGCAGGCACGAAAATGCTTTCCCTGCTGGAGCGTGGGCTCAAGCACACAACACCGGGTCACCTCTCTTCTGCAGGCGGTGGGGTAGCGGCAGGTGGACCGCGCGTCCTCCGCCTGCTGCATTACGGCGGCCCTCCTCCCGTCAGGTTGCCAGGGCCAGCAGATGTGAGGTCGACCGCCGGCTGCAGGACAATTCTGTTCCGTCCGCTGTTTTTCGCGGTATACAGCAATGCATCCGCGGCGCGCATGATGGTGCGCGGATCTCCATTCACCTCGACCAGTCCGCCTGAAACAGTAACCGGCGTGTTCAGGCCCGTCCGGGCGCCCACACGGCTCTCGATGTTGCTCCGGACACGCTCGGCAACCCCCTGCGCCGCCTCCGGCAGGCAGGAGGACAGCAGCACCGCAAATTCCTCGCCCCCCAGGCGGTAGACCCGGTCTGACTCTCGCATGGTTTCCTGCACCACCTGAGCGGTCACTTTCAACACTTCGTCACCCATCTCGTGTCCGTAGGTGTCGTTCACGTATTTGAAGTGATCCAGATCCAGCAGCAGAATGTGCGTGGCTTGAGTAAAGTGGCTCAGATCCTCGTCGAATTTGCGGCGGTTGTAGAGTTGCGTCAGCGCATCGAGCTGCGCTAAAGCCTGATACCGCTCCGACTTCCCGACCACCTGAAAATGTGACCTCATCACCCAGGTGATGACGACAAGGACCACAGCATTCCCGATCACCTGCGTGAAGTAGATCAGGGCCACATTCTGCAAGCCCTCTCCTTCCGCGAGGGCCAGCAGAAACAAAGGGACTGAGGCTCCCGCGAACAACACCAGAGAATTCCGGAGTCCTTCGAGAAGCGTTGGAGGTCCTCGCTCCCGCCTGAACTTCCGGATGACCATCACCATGACGATCGTCAACAGCAGCATGAGCGCCTCGTAAGGCAGCACGGGATCAGCCCGCAGCACGTGAAACCCGATGATCGGCAGTGCGCTCAGCAGCGCCGCTGACAGGCCATTGCTGAATGTCAGTGCAGCAAGCGGCGCCGCACTTAGGTCCACATCAGTTCCTCCAACGGCAAGGGGAAATGAGCTGAGGGCAAGGGCGTGGATCACCGTCAGCACACCCCGCCACACGGGCGGGACCACTGTGTCGGCTTGTTTAAGAGTGACAAAGGTCAACGAGCGAAAAAACGCAAAGGTGACCGTGATGCAAAAATTGATGAACAATTGCTCAGGTCCCGGCATCCTTCCCCATGTCCATCCATGATGAGGAAGACCTGCTTACTCCCCTCTGACATGGCGGATCCTCCGGAGCCTTTACAAACCCATCACGCCCAAGCACCAGAGGTAGACCCCTCTGCCTGTCCGCAGCGCCTGAGTCTTGGTCAAATTAAGGGGTGGAGGCTGGCAGTGGGCCTGCTTCAGTTTTGCGTACTTCCGGTTACGCCACCTCGCGCGCCCTGAACTGCTCGAATTCTCCTGGGGTCTTGTCCCCCAAGGTCGAGTGCCGCTGTGGCCGGTTGTCTAACACCGCCACATCCTCGAAGCCCGGCAAGCGCCCGTCCTGGCGCGTGTGACACACATGATCCAGCAGCACTTCGCGCTTCAAGGTGGCAAAAAGCTCTCGACAAAAGCGCTGTCAAAGCAATCCCCCTGCTGACCTATACTCGGTGTACGGGCTGCCCCGGTCGCTGTGATGAATCTGCCCCAGCGGCGGTCGCCGCCGGCCGGAGGCCATCTTCAGCGCCGAGAGCGCCACATCGGTGGTGAGGCGTTCACCCACCACCAGCCGCGAGTGCAGATCAAGTCCGACCGCCAGGGACAGCCAGCTCGCTGTCGTCGGTCAAGGCGACAGGTCCACCGCCCACACCCTGTTGGGTGCGGACACTTTAAAGGTGCGGCGCACCAGGTCCTCGGCGGGCGGGTGAGTCAGGTCGGCCTGGGTGGATTTGTCCGTTCTGCGGACCTTCCCTAGCCGGCCCGCCTCATGGGTGAGGTGGGCTACCCGACGACGCGAGCAGGCCGTGCCCGCCGCCCGCACCTCGGCGTGGACCCGGGGACGCCAGAGCGTCCCGTGCGCTCGGTGTGGATGCGCTCGATCTCGCCCTTCAACTCGGCCTCTCTGGTTGTGCTCGTGCTGATCGGCCTTCTTCGCCAGGTGAGGTCCCCGCTCTTGGTCACACAAGCATGCGGCACATCACGTCGAGACGGAACTCGTCCCGGTGGCCTTCAGTCCATTCGAGGGCGCTCATGTGTTCTTGGCGAAGAAGGCCACCGCTTTTTTCAGGACATCACGTTCCTGCCGGGCAATGTCCAGTTCACGTTGCAGTCGCTTGCTTTCGGCCGGTTCGGGACGCAGTCCCTGGTTGCCGTGACCGGGACAAGCGGCAGTGGCGCGCCCCTCGAACGCCCGAATCCAGCGGTGTCAGGCCGAATCGCTGATGCCCAAGTTCTGGGCTGGAGGACGCTGCGGTGCAGCTCCTCGGCGAGCCGCACCGCCGCCTGCTTGAACTCTTTGCTGTACCGCTTTCGCTCTCCCATCCCCCACCTCGCTCTGATTCTCGAGGTGTTTCCTCAGCGACGCAAAAGCGAGGCACTTCCATGTACAGGACGAAGAACGGTGCCCGGAACACCGCCAGCGCCACGGTGGTGAGGACCGTACAGTAGGTCTTCCTCCGGGAGAACGGCGCCAGGGGCCGCCTTCACAAGGCGGAACTGGACCGGTGCATTCAGGAGGTCTTCAGCACCGGTAGTGTGATATGGAAGGTGCTGCCCCGGCCGGGTTCCGATTCCGCCCAGACGCGTCCACAGTGGTGTTCCACAATCTTCCGGACGATCGCCAGCCCCATGCCTGTGCCTTCGAACTGTTCGCGCAGATGAAGGCGCTGGAAGATCTGAAACACCCTCTCTGCGTACTGGGATTCAAACCCGATCCCGTTGTCCTGAACGCTCAGGTGCCACATATCGTCTTCACGGACGACACGCACATGAATTCTGGGTGGAACGCCTTCGCGGCGGAACTTCACGGCGTTGCCGATCAGGTTCTGAAACAGCTGTGTCAGCTCGGACAGGTTGCCAGCCACACTCGGAAGGCCATCGTGCGTCACCACTGCGCCGCTGTGTTCCAAGGCGGCGTGCAGGCGGTTGACTGCTTCATCCAGTGCTTCCGTCAGCGGGAGGACACTGTGCGGTTCACGAACGGCATTGAGCCTTGAGAACACCAGCAGATCGTCAATCAGCACCTTCATCCGCTCTGCGCCGCGGGCGATCAGCGTCAGGTACGTCCGGCCCCGCTCATCCAGCCCCTCACCGTAGCGCCGCTGAATCAGCTCAGAGAAACTGCTGATCGTCCGCAGCGGTTCCTGAAGGTCATGGCTGGCCACATACGCGAACTTCTCGAGTTCCGCGTTGCTCCGCTCCAGCTCCTCTGTCCGCTCCTTCAGCGCGCGGGCACTCTCAGCGGCTTCAAGGGCCAGCCCCAGGCTGCGCGCGACCGTTTCCAGGACTGCGCGGTCCATGGGTGTCCAGTGGCGCACCACGAACAGCCCCACACCGATCATGCCGTGCAGCTGGTCATTGACCAGAACGGGCAGCATAGCCACGGCACGAACGTGATTCACCACATCCTCGGCCGTATCTGCGCCGCGGGCATACTGATCCTGAAAAATGGCTTCCCCCGTCTGCCAGCACTGATCGAGAGTTTTCGCCTCACCGCGTGGCAACCCGGCCTCCACCACCTGCTGCAACTCCGGATGACCCAGCGGACCCACCTGCGACCGGCTGCGCCAGAGCTTCGCTTCCGGCTGCCAGTACAGCGTGTAGCCCTCCGGGAGAAGCGACATCAGAATCTCCTGCGCGCGCCTGACCAGGCTGAACGGGTCGACGTCAATGGTCAGGTCGCGCGTAAGCAGAGCAAAGGCCTCCAACGCTCTGGAGCGGGCGTCCAGAGCGTCACGCTGGGCCTCGATGTGACTGGTCTGCGCCGCGCGCTCCAGCGCCAGGGTAAAGCTGCGCCCGACCGCGCTGAACAGGGCTTTGTCGCGGCCTGTCCATTCGGGCGTTTCTTTCCGGCCGATCGACAGCAGGCCCCGGACGACGCCATCGACCATCAGGGGGTACGCCCCGACTGCGGCGTAGATTTCAGTCCGTTCAACACGTTCCCGCGCCGCGTCCCAGCCGTCAGCGAAGGAAGCGGCCCTGGCCGCAAGCGTCCGGGCAATCATCGGCGTATCGCTGGGCAACCCCGCCTGCAATGCCGTCAGGATCTCCGGCTGGAGGTCATCTGTCCATACCCGCAGTTTCCAGAGTGACTCGTCAGGTTCGTAGTAACCAATGGCGTCACCAGGGAATTTCGTGCGCAACACGGCAATGGCCTGCTGGGCAAGCGTGGGCACATCGGTCTCCGTCCCCACTGCCTCGGCAAAAGCGGCAAACGCGTCCAGGGCTCCGGCCTGCACTTCAAGTTCACGGGTCCGGTCCTGCACCCGGCGCTCAAGCTGGGCGTGGCTGTCCTGCAGCTGCCGGTAGAGCCTGGCGTTGTCCAGCGCCACTGCCGTTTGTGCCGCGAGGCCGACCATCAGCTGCTCAGCCCGTTCACTGAAGACGGCGGGCTCCGCATGCCCGAAAAACAATCCGCCCAGCACCTCACCCGAACGGGATTTGACCGGCACCGCAAGGTAGCTGCGCACCGGCAGATGTCCGGCAGGCATGCCATGGTACGGCGCGTTCTGCCCGTAGCGGGCGTCCTGGGTGATATCGTCCACCCGCACCACGCCCTCTCCTGCGAATGTCGGGCCGAAGACAGCAGTCTTTCTCGGCATGGGAAAGGCCGAGAAGGCTTCGCGAGGCACCCCCGAGAGGGTATACAGCGTGTAGTGCTCCTGCTGCTCGTTCACAACGTTGTAGAAAAAAGCCCCGAACTGCGCTCCGGTGAGTTCCACGCCCGCGTCCGTCACAGCCTGCACGAGCCTTTCCAGGTCAAGCTCAGCGGAAACCAGCTGGTTGACGCCGTTCAGGGTTTCCAGGACGTCCGCCTGCTCCCTTAAAATGACCTCCGTCTGCCGCCGCCTTTCCTGAGCCTGGCTTTCCGCGCGCAACAGGTACTCCCGTTCGAACGACACCTGCGCCAGACGGGTGGCCACGCTGAGCCACTGCTGCTCGGCCGGGTTCGGCTGGCGGGGCTCGCGCGCGTACACCCCGAGCACGCCCTGCACTTCCCCGGACTGATTGAGAATCGGAAACGCCCAGCTGGCGCGAAACCCATGAGCGAGCGCCAGATCGCGCTCTGCCACCCAGCAGGAATTTTCGCCGAGATCGGTCGCGTACACCGCTTCACCCTGCAGTACCGCTGCCGCACAGCAGCTGGCCCCGGGTCCAGGCCGGCCGCCGTCAAGCGCGGTCCTGTCTTCCCCGGCCAGACTGGGGGCCGCCATTAACACCAGTTGACCAGCTTCGGCGTCGTACCGGTGGATGCTGCACACGAGTCCGTGCTCCTGCTCCTCGACAAGGCGCGCAAGGCGGTCCATCACATCAGCGAGCGGCATTCCGGTCGCAATCTGCTCCAGGATCAGGGCCTGCCCGGCGATCAGGTCCTGCTGTCGCCGGCGTTGCGTGATATCACGGGAGACGGCCAGCAGGCGGTGCACCTGCCCGTCCTGCGCACGGATCGGACTGACCGTCACCTCCCAGTAGCGCAGCGCGCCCTTGCGGGTCCGCGCTGGGCCTTCAAACGTCGACGACCGTCCATCGCGCGCCGCCCGCACCGCCTGCTCAACCAGGAACCGCGCGTCGCCTTCCCAGAAGCTCGGCCAGAACGCCAGCTGGCAGCTGCTGAAATCGTCGACCTCCATGACACGCATCCCACCGGCATTCATGCTCAGGAGCTGGGCGTCCAGGTCTAGCACCTTGATGCAGTCACTGCTGCCGTCAATGATGCTCTGAAGCTGACTTAATTCGTCCTGCGCCGTCCGGTCCTTCAACTCCTGAATGTCCACTCCCGCGAGCACCCAGCCCTGGCGCTGTCCCTGATCGGCGAGCACCTGACCGCTCACCTGGAACCACCGGTACTGGCCATCCTGCCGGCGCAGGCGAAGCTCCTGTGGCTGCCCGGTGACTGCGCGCCGCAGCGCGTCATGGTCATCAGGATGAACGGCCGCTTCCAGCTGTCCGGCACGCAAATCATCCCGTGAGACGCCCAGATAGTCCCGCAGGGCCGCGTTCGCGTTCACCACATGTCCCTGGAGGTTCACCGTCCAGGTGGGGTGCGGGTGAAGAACAGAGGTGGTCGTCAGGTCATCCGGCCCACCCGCATTCACACCATTTTGAGAAGCTGACACCAGGGGATTGTAGAGGGAGCCACGCAGGCCCATGGGGACCTGATGAACACATCCATATCGGCCCACGCGAACGAGGAACACGTCTAAGTGTGGGAATACAGTATTCATGGCGATCTTCCCGCCGACCTCCTCTGGTACCCGCAGAGGAAGCGCAGGAAAAAGGCAGCGGGCTGTTCAGTGCCAGAACTCACGAAGGGCATCGGTGGGAAAGAGGGCAAAGAGTGGGCTGGCCCGCAGGATCTGGATCTCTTACCAGGACAGTGAATCAGGCGAAGGTGAGCGCTACGACGGTGGCCACCGCACCTGCATGTCAGCCTCCAGTGCAGTGAGCGGTCAGGAGATGAGGGAGTCCTGAGCTGATCACAACCCACTACAAAGAGCTAACCGAGTGCTTGGCTGTCTTTACGCGCTCAAACGTGATGAAGCTGACCTATTGATCACGGCGTAGCTTTGTATTGGTTACCACCGGACTTCAGGTGTCTGGGTGAGCTTGTTCGCCGACGGGGCTGGACGGGAGCAAGGCGAACCTGTGCCGTTATCAATAAGTGGGCCCTTCTTAGGAGGGGTCTCCTTGTTCCTGCAGAGAGGAAACCCGGCCTGGATGTACGGAGAACCTTGTCTTTATGAAAAATTTTTAAGTATTTGGTAAGTCGGCCTCCGCCAGTCTTCTTGTACCAGCGCGAGAAGCTCTGGCGAACCGACGCGATGAACTCTGTCCCGCAACCCGGGCACCTCGGACAGACGGAGCCACTGGTGCGCCCACCGACCATCGCCCGCTCCTCACCGGAGCACTCATTAAGGAGTCCACCATGAAACACCTTAAAGCTCTCGCCCTCCTCAGCCTGCTCACCATGTCCACTGCAGGCGCTGCGCCCTTTCTGTTCGACGGACCGGCCAACAGCCAGGCTTCCTGCGTCGGGCAGATCAGCTCCTTCATCGGCACCTACGACGGCCGGCTGAACGGCCAGATTCGCTCCTGGCTCGGTCAGGTCGGCTGGGCCGGCGAACTGACCCGCATGTTTGCCCACAGCGACTGCTCCATTCTGGACTGAGTCACGCTCTCCAGACAACGAGTGAGCCGAACATCAGAAGGGAGGCGGCCCGCGGGCCGCCTCCCTTCTGATGCCTTTAACGCATCCAAGTTGACCACCCAAAATGCCGGAGCCCGGCGAGTGCGTTCCGCCGCACCTGTGCACTGCTGAAATGCGTAAGACGTAACGCCTGGCAGGCCCAGCCACGCGCAACACTGAGCGTCGTGTCAGGCAAGCAGGGCGGGCGTGGGGCTCGTATCACCAGCCGACTGCATTGAAACCCTCACTTCGGCATACGGCCAACGCCGACTGTCGCGCGCTACCCGTGTTCCAGTCGCGGAGGCGTTCGGTCACGCGTCCCTCACCCCCGGCGGCATCAATACCAGAGTGCTGCAGGAGGGTCATGTCACGGGCTTGCCGTTCAGAACGCAAAGCGACTGCGGGAGGGCAAGCGGCCTGCTCCACGAAGAGGTGCCGCGTTTTGAAGGCCGCATGCGGGGAGTGACGACGCGGGCGAGCGTGAGGAGCGGCCCCTGTTCGATCCTGGCAACGGCCAGACCCCCCTGGGGGCCGCTTCCTACCCGCATGACGGTGTGACCAGCAAGTGCAGCCCGATCTGCCAAGATAACGGCATGATCAGGTCGTCTGGCCTTCTACGTCCTCCCCTGTCACCGGCACCCAGCAGAGCGCCGCTCACTCCACACGCTGGCTCATTTCTGAAGGAGCTGGTGCCACCTGACGAACAGGCCTCCGATCGGTTCCAGGCGCTTCACCTTGCGCTGTTGCCCGCCGGGGCATACGGGTGACCAGCACCGGCCCTGGACTGCGCCTCAAAGCCTGCGTCGACGTTGACTACCGTGAACAGGAAGCAGTTTCCGCCTGCCTTCTGTTTGAAACGTGGGCTGCCGGGCAACCCACCCGTACGCTCGTCGAGAGGGTCGCCCCAGTGGCGCCCTACGTTCCTGGATCGTTCTATCTCCGCGAACTTCCCTGCCTGCTCGCGCCGCTGCGGCAGGTGACGGCCCTTATTGATACGGTCATCGTGGACGGATACGTGTGGCTGGACCAGGAAGGGCGCCCTGGCCTCGGCGCACACCTGTATGACGCGCTTGAACAACAGTTGCCTGTCATTGGAGTGGCGAAGTCCGCCTTTCGCGGCGCGCCAGCCGTTGAAGTTCGCCGCGGCGACAGTACGCGGCCGTTGTACGTTACTGCGGCCGGCATGAATCCCCGGCAGGCCGCTGAACACATTCAGGAGATGCACGGCGCGCACCGCCTGCCATCCCTGCTGCGGCAGGTTGACCAGCTGTGCCGCAGGGCATAAGCCGCAGGGGCCAGCGTTCCAGAACCGCGCATGCCCAGAGCGGACACGCACCGGTCCCGAATGGTCTGAGTTCCGCCGTGGAGCTTGACTGAGCTTGACGACAGGACAGCGGGCCTGGCCGCGCCCGTCTGAAGGTCACGCCGACGAGCATGACTTTCTCGCCGGGCTGAACACTCAGGCCGAACACGCTGACTTCTGGGCCGCCCCCGACGGCAGGCTGGTCACCGAGAGCCAGCAGGGCAGATGAACAGGCAGGTACAGGATGCTGCTGGCACGGTTGACGGGGGGTTCATAATGCCGCCGTGTTGGCCGGGCGTGCCGTTCAGGAGGGTGAGTCCGGCGGGCGCCGCGCCGATAACGCGGATGATCGGCTGCACCGGCAGGCGCAGGCCGCTGAGGATCACGTGACCGTCTTCTCCGGGGTTAATGCGGGTTCAGTTGTGATGAACGGCGCGCCAGAATCCTGGATCTGGCCCTCGGGGCAGGCGCGGGTGGGAAGCACCAGGGTGCTGCCGGTCAGGGCGTGAGGTGCGAGCGGGGAGTCCGGTCCGTGGCGCAGGTCAGGTGGTCACGTGGCATGGAGAGTAAGGTCATGCAGTGTGCCTGCACTGGGCCGTGGGGCGCCTGAGAAACGCACCTTCACGCGCTGCTGGTTCGGTTCAATCCAGAGTGCGTCCAGGGCCTGGCCTGTGAGCTGCGTGAACCGCACGGTGGGTCCTGACTCGTTCCGCATTCCTGGCCAGGAGGGTGTGGTATCGGCAGGTCAAACGGAGCGGCGGGCGCAGCGCCAGGTGACGGGGAGGGAAAAAATCCGTTCAGGATGGCATCTGTAGCGGAAGTGTCAGGGTTGGGCGCTGTGGCTGGGACCAGGAACCTTTGGAGGCAGATCAGGGAAATCCTGGGTTGACTCTCAGGCGGCTAGACAAAGGCGTGAGGCGGGGAGGGCGCCGGCCTATCGTACCCATATCACCGCATTGGTCTGACCACCAGACCTTTCATTCTCTTCCTGTGCAGCCTGCCCCTGGAGGGTTCCTTGACATTGACTCCCGTCAAAAAGCAGAAACTGCCTGACAGCGTCGCCAACCGCCTGCTCGAGGTGGTCCGCAGCGGCGAACTCGGTCCCGGTGGCCGGCTCCCGGCCGAGCGTACCCTCGCCGCCCAGCTGGGCGTGTCGCGCGCCAGCCTCCGCAACGCCCTCTCCCGCCTGGAACTCATGGGCGTGCTTGAAGTCCGTCAGGGTGACGGCACGTTCATCCGCGCCGCCGACACGGAAACGCTCAGCCTGCCGTTCCAGGGACTGCTGCGCAGCCTGCCTCAGACCGCGCAGGACCTCCTGGAGTTCCGGCAGATTCTTGAACCCGAAGCGGCCGCTCTCGCCGCCATGCGCGCCACCAGTGAACAGATCGCCAGTCTCCGCACCTGCCTGGAGCAGCAGCACGTCACGGCCACGCGCGGCATGAAACTCTCCGAAGACGACCTGAAATTCCACGCGCTGATCGCCCAGATGGTCGGCAATACCGTCATCCTGCGCGTCCTGGAGACGCTGCAGCACCTCATGCAGCAACTGCGCACGCACACCCTCAAAGGTGACCGCCCCGAACTGACCCTCCAGGAACACATCCTCATCCTGACCGCCATCGAAGCGCGCGATCCTGCGGCGGCGCGCGCCGCCATGGCCGGTCACCTCGCAACTGTTGTCCGCACCGCTGCACAAGCCCCTCAAGGACCCTCTCAAGGAGAAGCCCATGCGTAAACATGCCCTACTGCTCACCCTGGCCCTGATGGGCGCCGCCGCCGCACAGACCGTCACCGTCGGTCTGGACGCCGATCCGCCCCGCCTCGACCCGGCCCTGTCCACCGCCCTGGTCGACCGTCAGGTGTTGAACCAGATCTTCGACAAACTCGTTGATCTCGACCAGAACCTCAAGATCGTGCCGGCACTCGCGAAATCCTGGAAGGTCACGAATGGCGGCCTGACCTACACCTTCACGCTGCGCACCGACGTGAAATTCCACGACGGCACGCCGTTCAACGCCGCGGCCGTGAAGTACACGCTTGAGCGCAACATGACCCTGGAAGGGTCCGGCCGGAAGAACGAACTCAGTTCGGTCAAGGAAGTCAAGGTCGTCAACCCGTCCACCGTGCAGATCACCCTCAAGCAGCCGTACGCGCCGCTGCTCGCCGTCCTGAGTGACCGCGCGGGGATGATCGTTTCTCCCACCGCGGCGCAGAAAGCCGGAGAGAACTTCCAGAACGCCCCGGTCGGCGCCGGCGCCTTCGAGTTCGTCAGCCGCAAACGGCAGGACAACATCACGCTCGCCGCGAACCCCAGCTACTGGGACGGCAAGCCGAAAATCGACAAGCTCGTCTACCGGCCCTTCCCGGACGGCGATGTCCGCGCGGCGAACCTGCTGTCCGGCGCCGTTCAGGTCATCACCCCCATAGATCCCAAAGACATCAGCAAGCTGGACAAGAACGCCAAGTTCGACGTCATGAACTACCCTGGCCTGGGCTTCCAGGGCATCTGGTTCAACGTCACCCGCGCGCCGTTCAATAGCAAAGCGGTCCGCCAGGCCGTCGCCGCCACCATCGACCGGGAGGCCGTGGCGAAAGTCGTGTTCTACGACACCGTCGTGCCCGCCGCGGGGCCCTTCCCGCCCGGCACGCCCGCTGCGTCCAAGACCGCCCAGCCCCCCAAGGCGAACGTCACCTTCGCCCGCCAGAAACTGGCCGGCAAACCGCTGACCTTCACGATGCTCACTGCGCCCGGCTCGGTGAACACCCAGCTCGCGCAGCTGTACCAGGCGATGTTCGCGCAGGCTGGCATCAACGCCAAGATCGAGCAGGTGGAATTCGGCACGCTGCTTGACCGCGCCGACCGGAAAGACTTCGACGCCCTGATGCTCGGCTGGAGCGGCCGCCCTGACCCGGACGGCAACATCTACGACTTCTTCGTGACCGGCGGCACGAACAACCAGGCCGGGTACAGCAACAAGGAAGTCGATGCGCTGCTCGCCCGCGCCCGCACGCAGACGAACCTGTCTTCCCGCGTCGCGACGTACAACGTCGCACTTGGCAAGATCCGCGAGGACAGCCCCTACATCTGGGTGTATCACCAGAGCAACCTGGTGGCCACCGTCAAGGGCCTGACCGGCCTTAAGCCCATCCCGGACGGCATTGTGCGCTTCAAGGACGCCGACCTCAAGTAACGCCGCGCTGAGCCGCGCGTGCCCAGTGCGGGCGCGCGCGGCGGCGCCGGCCCGGTCCGCCCGGCGGACCGAAGGAGTGCCTGTGCTTGTCTTTGCTCTGCGCCGCCTTCTCTCGGCCATTCCAACCCTGCTGATCGTCACGCTGGTGGTGTTCGCCATGGTGCAGCTGCTGCCCGGCGATCCTGCCCGGCTGCTGCTCGGTGAGGAAGCCACCCCGCAGGCACTGGCGGAACTGCGCCGCTCGCTGGGCCTGGACCGTCCTCTGCCCGAGCAGTACCTGCGGTGGCTGTTTGACGTTCTTCACTTCGATTTCGGCGCGAGCGTGCGCGACCACACCAGTGTCAGCAGCCTCATCGCCGAGAAACTGCCCACCACGATGCAGCTGGCCGGCTTCGCCATGCTGATCGCCATGCTGATCGCGTTACCGGCCGGGATTCTCGGGGCCCTCAAGCGCGGCTCGTGGGTGGATCAGGTGCTGACGCTGTTCGCGCTGTCCGGCATCAGCCTCCCGAACTTCTTTCTGGGCATTCTTCTGATCTACGTGTTCAGCATCCGCCTCGCGTGGGTTCCCGCCAGCGGGTACGTCGGGTTCTTCGAAGATCCCGTCAAGAACCTGCTGCTGCTCGTGCTGCCGGCCATCACGCTCGGCGTGCATTCCGCCGCGGTCCTCGCCCGGTACCTGCGCGGCAGCCTGATTGAAACGCTGTTCCAGGATTACGTTCGCACCGCGCACGCCAAGGGGGTGTCCGGCGCGCGCGTCACCTTCCGGCACGCGCTGCGCAACGCCCTGATTCCCGTCGTTACGGCGTTCGGACTGCAGCTCGGCGGGCTGCTCGGCGGCGCGGTCATCACCGAACAGATCTTCAGCGTGCCCGGGTTCGGGCGGCTGCTCGTTGACGCCGTGTACACCCGCGACCTGCCCGTTATTCAGGGTGTGGTGCTCGTCTCCGCCGTGGCCGTGTTCCTCGTGAGTTTCGCCGTGGACCTCCTGTACGCTGCCCTCGACCCCAGGATCCGGTACCAGTGATGACGACTCTTGCCCCCGACACCGCCCGGCCCCGCGTCCGCCTCAGCAAACCCGCCCGGCGCTTCCTGCGCAACAAGCTCGCCGTGCTCGGCGCCGTGATTCTGCTGCTGTTCAGTGTGCTCGCCGTGTTCGCCCCGCTGGTGACCAGCGCCCAGCCCAGCCAGATCTTCTTCAGCGACCTGCGCGCCGCGCCGGGCGGCAGCCACCCGTTCGGCGCGGATGAACTGGGACGGGACATCTACAGCCGGGTGGTGTACGGCGCGCGCGTCTCCCTGAGCGCCGGACTGGTGTCCGTCCTGCTCGCCCTGGCCACCGGCACGAGCCTGGGCCTGATTGCCGGGTACTTCCGCGGCTGGGCCGATGAAGTGATCATGCGCGTGGTCGACGCCATGCTGGCCCTGCCGTTCCTGGTGCTCGCCATCGCGCTGGCCGCCATTCTCGGGCCCAGCCTGCAGAACACCATGATCGCCATCGCGATCGTCAGCGCCCCCGCGTTCGCCCGCATCACCCGCGGCGAGGTGCTCGCGCAGCGCGAGCGCGAGTACGTGCAGGCCGCGCAGGCGCTCGGCGCGCGGGACGGCCGGCTGATGCTGCGTCACCTGCTGCCGAACATCAGCGGCGCGCTGATCGTGCAGACCTCACTTGCCATTGCCAACGCGATTCTTGCCGAGTCCAGCCTGTCCTTCCTGGGCCTGGGCATCCAGCCGCCCGAACCCAGCTGGGGCTCGATGCTCAATGCCGCCCGCGGCTTCCTGCAGGACGCGCCGTGGATGGCGTTGTTTCCTGGCGTGGCCATCTTCCTGACCGTGCTGGCCTTCAACCTGCTGGGTGACGGCCTGCGCGACGCCCTCGATCCGCGGAGCCGCGCGTGACATGCGGCCTGAAAGGTACCTGATGCAGACGTCACTCTCCCGCCAGCCCGTATACGCCCGCCAGGGCATGGTCGCCACCAGTCAGCCCCTCGCCGCGCAGGCCGGCCTGTTCATCCTCCAGCAGGGCGGCAACGCGGTCGACGCCGCCGTCGCCACGGCCGCCGCCCTGACGGTCGTGGAACCCACCAGCAACGGCATCGGCGGTGACCTGTTCGCCCTGGTGTGGGCGGACGGGCAACTGCACGGCCTCAACGCCTCCGGCCGCTCGCCGGCCCTGCTGACCCGGGGCGCCCTCCCGGGCGGGGAACTGCCCACGCACGGCTGGCTGCCCGTCACGGTTCCGGGCGCTCCGCGCGGCTGGGCGGACCTGCACGGCCGTTTCGGGCGCCTGCCGTTCGCGCAGGTGCTCGCCCCGGCCATCCACTACGCGGAACGCGGCTACCCCCTCTCCCCTGTGCTGGCCGACGGCTGGCAACGCGGCATTCGCGCGCACCAGCAGCGGCAGGGAGCGGAATTCGCCCCGTGGCTCGACACCTTCGCGCCGGACGGCTTTCACGCGCGGGCCGGCGAGGTGTGGGCCTCCGCCGCCCACGCCCGCACCCTGGACCTGATTGCCCGCAGTCACGCTGAGGCCTTTTACGAAGGAGAGCTGGCCGCGCAGATCGATGCGTTCGCGCGCGCCACCGGCGGCCTGCTGCGCGCCGAGGATCTCGCCGGACACCGGAGCGAATGGGTGACCCCCATCAGCGCGGCGTACCAGGGGCACGTGGCCTGGGAGATTCCCCCCAACGGGCAGGGGCTCGCCGCGCTGCTCGCGCTGGGCATCCTCGACGGCCTGGACCTCCCGGGCCACCTCGACGAACACAGCCTGCACCTGCAGATCGAAGCGATGAAACTGGGCTTCGCGGACGCCAAACGGTACGTGGCGGACCCGCACCACGCGGACGTGCCGGTCGAGGCGCTGCTCAGCCCGGCCTACACGGCCGCGCGGCGCGCACTGATCGGCCCGCAGGCGCGCGACCCCGAGCCGGGTGACCCCCACTCGCACGGCACGGTGTACCTGGCGGCGGCCGACCAGGAGGGCCAGATGGTCAGCCTGATCCAGAGCAACTACATGGGCTTCGGAAGCGGCGTCGTCGTGCCCGGCACAGGGATCGGCCTGCAGAACCGCGGGCATAACTTCAACCTGGAAGCCGGCCATCCGAACGAAATCGCGCCGGGGAAACGCCCGTACCACACCATCATCCCGGGCTTCCTGACCCGGGTGGACGGCACCCCGGTCGGTCCGTTCGGCGTGATGGGCGGCTTCATGCAACCCCAGGGGCACGTGCAGGTGGTGCTGAACACCGTCCGGTACGGCATGAATCCTCAGCAGGCCCTGGACGCGCCCCGCTGGCAGTGGACCGGCGGGAAGGTCATCGAGGTCGAGCATGAGCTCGGGTCGGCCCTCGCCCGCGCCCTGCAGGGGCGGGGCCATCAGGTGAAGGTGGAGCTCAATTCCACTGCGTTCGGGCGCGGGCAGATCATCTGGCGTGACCCCCTGACCGGCGTGCTGTGCGGCGGCAGTGAGTCCCGTGCCGACGGTCAGGTGGCCGCGTTTTGACCCTGTTCGTCACGGCCCTGATCGGCGTTCTGGCCGGGGTGCTGGGCGCCATCCTGGGGCTGGGGGGCGGCGTGGTCGTCGTGCCGGCCCTGGAGTTCGTGCTGCCGCTGCTGGGGCGGGACATCACCATTCAGCAGGCGGTGGCCGTCAGTCAGTTCAGCGTGCTGGCGGTGGGGCTGTCCGGCGCCGCGGCGTATCTGGGGCAGGGTCTGGTGCGGGCGCGCACGGGGTACCTGCTGTCGCCCTACACGATCGTGGGCGGCACCGTGGGCTCCTTTCTGGGCCTGGTGCTGCCGGCGCAGGCGGTTGCCACGGTGTTCGCGGCGCTGCTGCTGTACTCCGCGTTCAGCCTCGTCCGGGGTCTGAAACGTGTGGAAGTGGAACGCGAGCCGAGCCGGCTGGTGCCGCCCGCCATGACCTTCGCCGGCGTGATGAGCGGCCTGCTGGGCATCGGCGGCGGAACCGTGCAGGTGCCCGTCATGAACCTGATGGGCGGGCTCCCCATCCGGCAGGCCATTGCGACCAGCACGTTCATTATGGGCCTGACCGCCGTGGCGAACGCCCTGATCTACCAGGCGGGCGGGCTGCTGGACGGCCGGCTGGCCTGCGCGGTGGCGTTCGGCGTGCTGATCGGTGCCCGCGCCGGCGCGGGTCTGCAAAAACGCATTCCGGACCGCGGCCTGAAGCTCTTTTTCTCCGCGCTGCTGGTGCTCACCGCGGCGCAACTGCTGCTGAAGTACTGGGGGCCTGCATGAACGCTGAGCATCACGAAACGCGCGTCCTGCCCACCTGGCTGTACCCGGCGGCGTTCTGGCTGGCCTTGCCCGTCCTGCTGCTCAGCCTCCTGCTGCCCGGCGGAGAGCGACTCGGGGTGTGGTTCATGATGGCCGTCCCGGCCGTCGCCGCCGCAGTGGTGGTTCCCCTGAACTGGCGCCGCGACCGGGCGGTGAGCGTCGCGGCGCTCGTGGCCCTGACCGGCGTGGTGGGTGTGGCTGTCCTGAAGAGCGCCCTGTTCTGAGGGTAACCTGCGGCCTTTGCCGGCTGCCGCGGGCCACACCGGCCTCCCCGGGCTCCGCGCCCGGCAGGCCCTCACCCTGATGTGCAGATCTCCTCCGGCTGAGCGGGCGTGCCTGGACTGCGGCCGCCGGCTGGCGTCCAGGCACGCCGCACTGAAGGTGAGTGTGCCGGGTCAGTGGCGTCCGGGCTGTTTCGCGGCGGTGTACACGGCAGCGCGGGAGATCTGGAGGTGGCCGGCCACGATCTCCATGGCGCGGCGGATGTCCAGGTGCCCGGACGCGCGCAGTTCCAGAAGCAGCTGGCGCCGGTCGTGCACGCTCAGGGTCCGGGGGGTGAGGCCGCGCCGCGCGGCGAAGGCGTCGATCTGTGCGCGCAGGGCGCCGGCCCCGGCGGGATCCAGCGTCTCCTCCGGCGTGGCTTCCACCTGGATGAACGGCGTCAGGACGCTGTGCAGGCCCTGAAACACGGTCAGGTCCAGGTTGAGGCACAGGGCCGCCACGTAGGCGCCCTGGGCGTTCTTGAGGCCGATGGACGTGCTCTTGACCGGCCGGCCGTCCGCGAGGCGCCCGGCGTAGTTGGCGATGACCGCTGGGGAGTCGGGGTCCGCGAGGCGGGCGAGGCCGAGTTCGGTGGCGCTCTGCCCGACGCTGCGGCCGGACAGGTTGTTGTGAATGGCGAGGATAGCGTGCTCCGGGTGGGTCAGGTCGTGCACGACGACCTCACAGAAGGGCGCGAAGGTCTGGGCCAGTCCGCGGGCGACCTGCTGAAGCTGTTCAAGGAGAAGCGCCTGCTCCGCAGTCTGACCGTCCATGTAGACATTTTATCTGGCGTCTGGAAATAATGTCCAGAGCTGGTCTGCCCTCCTCTCCCACCCTTGAGGTTCCGATGCCCACGTCACTGTCCCCTGCCCCCCTGGTATCCCTCAGCGACATCCGCGCCGCCCACACCCTGATTCGTCCCCACGTGGTCCGCACGCCCCTGGTGCCCTTTCCCCTCGAAAACTTCTGGCTGAAACCCGAAAGCCTGCAACCCACCGGCGCGTTCAAACTGCGCGGCGCCTTCAACGCCATGCTGTCCCTCACGCCAGAGGAGCGGGCCCGTGGCGTCGTGGCGCACTCCAGCGGCAACCACGCCCAGGCTGTCGCCTACGCCGCGCAGCAACTCGGAATTCCCGCCGTGGTCGTCATGCCCGACAACGCCCCACACCTCAAACTCGACATGACCCGCGCCTTCGGAGCGGACGTCGTCATCGTCGGTCCTGCCAGTGAGGAACGCGCGCGCCGGGCCGAAGAACTCAGCGCCGAACGCGGACTGACGCCCATCCCGCCGTACGACGACCCCCGCATCATCGCCGGCGCCGGCACCGTGGGCCTGGAGATCCTGGAGGACCTGCCCGGCACCGGCACGATTCTGGTGCCCGTCAGTGGCGGTGGGCTGATCTCCGGCGTGGCCGCCGCCGTGAAACTCCAGCGGCCCGGCGTCCGGGTGATCGGGGTGGAGCCTGAACTGGCGGCCGACGCGCACGAGAGCGTCCGGTCCGGCCACCGGGTCACCTTCAGCGCCGAGCAGGTCAGCCGCACACTGGCGGACGGCCTGCGCGTTCAACACCTGGGGGACCTCAACTGGGCGCATGTGCAGGCCTACGTGGACGACATCATCACCGTCTCTGAAGCGGCGCTGCGCCGCGCGGCCCGTGAAGCGACGCTCCGGACGCGCCTCGTGACCGAGCCCAGCGGCGCCGTCACGATCGCGGCCGCTCTGGACCACCGCGCGGCACTCGGTGAGACCGGGCCGCTGGTCGCCATCCTCAGCGGCGGCAACCTCGATCCCGGCCTGCTGACAGAACTGCTCACCACAGGCGGCGCGTGATGGCGCACGCCCCGCTTACCCTGACCGTGCTCGACGACGCGACCATCCGGGGGCTGCTGCGCTGGCCGGACGTCATCGACCTGATCGACGCCACCTTTGCCGCGGACGGCCGCGGCGCGGCCACGGTCCTCCCCGTCATCGGCCACAGCCTGAACGGCGGCCGGTACAGCATCAAGACCAGTCACCTTCGCCTGGGCGAAGGTGAGGGCGCCCTGGAGGTGTTCGGCCTGAAGATGGGCTCGTATTTTCCCGGCAACGCCGCGCGGGCCCTGCCGACGCACAGCGCCGCCATGCTGCTCGGCGACCCCCATACCGGGCAACCCGCAGCGCTGCTCGCCGCCAACGCCATCACCGAGTACCGCACCGCCGCCGCGGGTGCCGTCGCCGCGCGCCACCTCGCGCGGGCGGACGCGGGGGTGGTCGCCCTGCTCGGCACGGGTGCGCAGGCCCGCGCGCAACTCGAGGCCCTGGCGCGGGTGCGCCCGGTGCGTGAAGTCCGGGTGTGGTCCAGATCACCCGGGCAGGCCGAACGCTTCGTTCAGACGGTGGCCCTGCCTGGCGTGACCCTGCGGGCTGCCCGTGACGCTCACGCCGCCTGCGACGGCGCCGACCTGGTCGTCACGGTCACCCCGGCTGAAGCGCCGATTGTCTGGCGTGACTGGATCGCGCCCGGCACGCACATCAATGCCATGGGGTCCGACGCCCCAGGAAAGCAGGAACTGGACCCGGCCCTGGTGGCCGCCGCCACGGTCGTGGTCGACCGGCGCACCCAGAGCGTCAGTATCGGCGAGCTGCAGCGGGTCACAGCACTTGGGCTCATGCAGCCCGGAGACGTGCACGCGGAACTGGGGGAGGTGTGCGCCGGAATCCGCCCCGGACGTCAGGGCGCTGAGCAGATCACGGTGTTCGACTCCACCGGCGTGTCCTTTCAGGACACGGCCCTAGCGGGCCTGGTGCTGCGGCTGGCCCGAAAGGGGCGCGCCCTGCAGACCATCACGCTGTAGGCCTCCCCCACCCGCCGCGCTGGGGTGTGGCCGGGTGCAGGTCATGCCTGACCTTCAGGCGGCCGCCCGGGAAAGCAGCGGCGTCCGCGCCCAGGAGCGGCCGGGGCGTACCCGCTCCCATTGCCACCCAGGGCGGGCCCTGAAGCCCCCATTCAGGGGGTTCACCCGGGCGGCAGGGAATACGGCGGTTCAGGAACCCCACGCCGTGTATGTCGCCGTGAACGCCATCGTCCGCGGCTCTTCAGCCTATCGCGGGCGGCCTGAAGGTTCGTCGCCTGCCGCGTTTCTGTCAGACCCGCCCGGTTAGGGTGACAGCGTGCCGCACCCCACCAGCCCCGTCCCTCTGCCGTTGCCGGAGACCGAGCACGACCGCCTCCAGGCACTGCTGGGCGCGGCAGAACCGCTTGTGGTCGCCGACGCCGAGCAGGCGCGCGCGCTGCTGAGCGAGGCGCTGCCGCTCGCGCGGACGCTCGGCGACGGGCGCGGCGTCGCCCGCGCCCTGAACCTGCTGGCCGGTTCGCTGGTGATCCGCTCCCAGTACGACGAGGCGGCGCAGACCTTCGCGCAGGCGCGCGAAGCGGCCGTGAACGCCGGAGACGCCGCCAGTGAAGCGCGGGCCATCAACGGGCTGGGCCTGGTCGCGCGGGCCAGGGGACGCTACGGCGAGGCGATGGAGCACTACCTGGAAAGCCTGCGCGTCGCGCAGAGCTGCGGGGATGACATCGGGCACGCCCGCACCCTCGGCAATGTGGGCATCGTGCACTCCGAACTGGGCGATCACGAGCTCGCCCTGCAGACCTTCGAGACGATGCGGCAGCTCGGTGAGCGCGCGGGGCACGCAATCACGCAGTCCAACGCGATCATCAACATGGCCTACGCGCATCACGAACTGGGCCACTTCGATGAGGCGCTTGACGCCGCCCGCAAGCACCTGCCGGTCATCCGGGAACGCGGAATGCGGCAGCACGAGGTCATTCTTCAGGCCACGGTCGTCAGTTGCCTCGCTGCCCGTGGTGACGCGGCCGAAGCCGTGAGCGCCGCCGAAGAGGTGCTGCCCCTGGCTGAAGCCGTGGGCGACCGTGAGCAGCTGGCGTACGTCCGGCTGGCGTACGGACAGGCGCTGCTGGCCCTTCACCAGCTGGACGCGGCCGAAGTCCAGCTCGACGCCGCGCTGGCCGAGACGCGCCAGCACAGCCTCAAACCACAGGAATGCCAGGTGCTGCATCACCTGAGCGAGCTGCACGCGCGGCGCGGCGCGTGGGAGCAGGCCTACCGCCACAGCCAGGCCCACCACACCCTCGACCGCACCCTGCACGCCCAGGACCTTGACCGGAAGACGAAAGTGGTGGGCGCGCAACTGCAGGTCGAGATGCTCAAACGCGAGGCAGACGCCGAACGGATCCGCAGCGCCCAGCTGGCGCAGATGAACACGGAGCTGTCCGAAGCGCAGCGCCACCTGTCCCACCGCGCGGCGCACGACCCGCTCACCGGTCTGGCCAACCGGTCGCAGTTCCATGCGGAACTGGAACGCGCGCTGACCACCGCCGGCACCGACCCGGTCGGGGTGCTGTTCATTGACCTCGACCGCTTCAAGCAGGTCAACGACACTCTCGGCCATGACGTCGGCGACGAGCTGCTCAAGGAAGTGAGCGTCCGCCTGCGCCAGGTGGTGCGCGGCGGCGACCTCGTCGCGCGCATGGGCGGCGACGAGTTCACGGTCATCCTGCGCCACCTGCGGACCGTGAAGGACGCCGAGCGCGTCGCCCAGAAAATCTTGAACGTCTTGGCGCAGATCTTCACGGTGCATGGCCATACGCTGCACGTCACGGCGTCCATTGGCGTGGCGGTCGCCCCGCAGGACGGCCAGGACATCACCACCCTGCAGCGGCACGCGGACATCGCCATGTACCGCGCCAAACACGAAGGCAAGAACGCGGTCCGGACCTTCCAGCCCACCATGGGCAGCGAGACGGCCGAACGCGTGGACCTCGAACGGGACCTGCGCGAAGCCCTGACCCGCGGTGAACTGACGCTCCACTACCAACCGCAGTTCAACGGGCCCAGCGGGCAGCTGCTCGGCTTTGAGGCGCTGGTGCGCTGGAATCATCCCACCCAGGGGGTGCTGCCGCCCGGCCGGTTCATCGGCGTCGCGGAAGACAGCGGCCTGATCGTTCCGCTCGGCGCGTGGGTCCTGGAGGAAGCCTGCCGTCAGGCGGCCGCGTGGCGAAGTGAGGTGCCGTTCACGATCAGCGTGAACGTCAGCCCGCTGCAGTTCGGACAACCGGACTTCATCGACACGGTGCAGCGGGCACTGATCACGAGCGGCCTCGACCCGCAGCGACTGATTCTGGAACTCACTGAAACTGCCGTGGTGCGCAGTCCGGACGTGGCGGTTAAGCAGATGACGCATCTGCGCCTGCTGGGCATCAAGGTGGCGCTCGATGACTTCGGGACCGGCCAGAGCAGTCTGAGCCTGCTGCACACCCTGCCGATCGACATTCTGAAAATCGACCGTTCGTTCGTGCACGGCGGCGCGGGCTCCCTGGAGTCCACGCAGGTGATGGTCGGCGTGATGGTCTCACTGGCGCACCGTTTTCGCATGCACGTCGTTGCCGAAGGCGTGGAAACGCGCGAGCAGCTCGAGCTGCTCAATACGCTGGGCTGCGACAGCGTTCAGGGGTACCTGCTGGGCCGGCCGGTTCCGGCGGCGCAGGCCGCTGCGTTCCTGAGCAGCCAGTCCTGACAGAGCCGTTCAGCTGCCCGGAGGGCCCCGGCGCGCCTCACCCCGTCCGCGGCACAACGCGTCTGCGCAGGATCGGCAGCACCTGAGGCAACGCACCGCCTGTTCATCCCGTATCTCAGGAGTGAGATGACGTACCCCCACCCGGTCCTGACCCTGTCCCTCTGCGCCGCTCTCCTCCTCGGGACTGCCGACGCTGGACGCAGAAGCAGCTCGTCCAGTTCACCGGCGCGCAGCGCCACCATCAGCGCGCCGTCGACCGCCCGCTCCAGTGCGCGCGCGCCTCAGCCCACCCCGGCCAGAACTGTGGGCGCGGCCACGCGCTCCTCCCCCACCCCCCGGTCTGGTGCCAGAGCGGCCCCTGGCAGCGGGGGCGCCCTGGGCGGCCGCGCCGTGGCGGCTGCACCCTCCGCCCGACCGCCCGCCAAGACAACCACCCGCGTGAAGACCACCGTCAGAAAACCAGTGAAAGCCAGTGACTGCGACGCGGACGACCTTGCCGAAGGCGACGTGCAGGACTGCGGCGCGGCCGCCATACCCGGCGCCGTGATGGGCGCCGCCGTGACCGGCGCGGCGGTGGCTAGCGCAGTGGACACAGGCGCGGTGAGCACCTATACCGGCACGGAATTCGCCGACCTCCAGCCTGAAGGTGCAGGCGCGGCCGTGATCGTCGAGGAGCGCCCGAACTTTCTCCTGTGGGGCACCTTGCTTCTGGTCCTCCTGGTGGCCGTGGGTGGGTTCATCGCCGTGCGCCGCACGCGCGGAGGCTGACGGGTGACGGCGACCCCCACCAAGGTCAGTGTGCGCCGCACCGCCTATCACTTCCTGGACCCCTCCGACGGCATGACCCGCCGGGAATGGCTGTTCAACGCCCTGCTCACCTCCCTGATCGTGCTGACCATCGTCACGACCATGCTCAGCACCGTGCCGGGCCTTACCGGGTCAGAGCTTCAGCTACTTCGGATGCTTGAGCTGATCGCCGCGGTGTTCTTCGCCGGGGAGTACGCGCTGCGCCTGTGGGTGGTCCCGGAACGGCGCCACGTGGCCGGCCATCCCGCCCACTTCCGCGACTACCTGCAGTACGCCCTGTCACCCCTGGCCCTGATCGACCTGATTGTCATTCTCGCGCTGCTCAGCCCGGCGTCACTGCCGCTGGGGGCGCTGCGGGGCCTGCGGCTGCTGAAACTTGTCGGCGTGCTCAAACTCGGCCGGTACAGCGAGGCCCTGCAGGTGATCGGACGGGTGCTCCGGCAACGCAGCGGCGAACTGATGATCCTGACCCTGATCGTGCTGGTCCTGGTGTTCATCGCCGCGTCACTGCTCTACCAGATTGAGTCCCGCGCCGGCACCAAAGGCTTCGAGTCGATTCCGCAGGCGATGTGGTGGTCGATCGTGACGCTCTGCACCGTCGGGTACGGCGACGTCTACCCGTCAACCCCGCTCGGCCGCCTGACCGCCGGGTTCATCATGCTCCTGTCGCTCGGGATGGTCGCGCTGCCCGCCGGTATCATCGCGTCCGGCTTTCATGAGGCGCTGCGGCAGCACCACACCCGCCACCATCCGGCTCCGGACACCTGGCGTGTGGCCTACCGCCTGCCGGACCGGGTGGTGATTGTTCCTGTCGTCTCCGAGCACGAAGCGCACGCGCACGCAGAAGCCTGGAAGCACAGTCAGCTCACTCCGGGAAGCCCCGGGCGCCTGCATGACCTGAACGCCACGACCATCAATCTGAACGCCGCCTGGAGCATTCAGGTTCAACGCCCTGGCCTGCACATCCTCGACGATGAAGGGCTGCCGGTCCTCAGCTGAGCCGCCCTTCACCGGAAGCCGGCACCGGCGTTGACCGCCCGGTCGAATGCAGGCCTGCGCCAGGGTTCGTGGCGAATAAGCGTTCTGGCGGAACGCTGCGCTGGTCGTGGCATGGTAGGCGCATGACCGTCTGGATTCGTGCGTACCGTGAGGAGGACCGGGCTCCGTGCCTGGCTGTTTTCGACGCCAACACCCCAGCCTTCTTCCTCCCCGCGGAACGCCCGGATTTCGTCGCCTGGCTGGACGACCAGGACAACCCTGGGGAGTACTTCGTCGCGCAGGGCGACGCCGGGGTGCTGGGCTGCGGGGGAATCTGGCTCCGTGAGAACCCCACGGACCCGGCTGGGTTCGTGTGGGGCATGGTTCACCCGGACCATCAACGCCGGGGCGTCGGCACGCTGCTGGCACGGTGGCGCCTTGCGCGCCTCCAGACACTCGGCGTGACGCAGGTGGCGCTGGACACCAGCCAGCACACCGCGCCGTTCTACGCCCGCCTGGGCTTCCAGGAAGTGCGGCGCACGCCCGGCGGGTACGGACCGGGTCTGGACCGGGTGGACATGATCAGCGATCTCACCGGGCAAGGCCTGGGGCGGGAAAGCGGGAAAGACCACCCCTGACCTTCCCGGCACGCCACGACCACGAACTGAACCTCAGGACCTCCACCTGCCTGCCCGGCCCCACACGGGGCCTTCGTCGAGTGCAGCCGGATGACCGTTATCAAGGCTCATCCGGCTGCACTGCCTGCGCCTCAGGCAGGTGTGGAGCGCGCCGCCTGGTCTCGTGTCACCCGCCGCTCCCCGCAGCAGTTGAGCGGAAGTCCTGTAATTTAGGGGGGCGAACGCAACGCCCGGGAGGCTCCATGTTCAAGACTGCGCACCTTCAGCAATGGCCCCAGCGCTCCTGGCCAGCAGGAACGAGCCAGCCTGAGCCTCGCGTGGTGACGTGCCGGCGCGTTCCGGTCTTCCTGGCACGGCAGGCACGCGGAACATGTCCACCTGCCGTTCCCTCCCCCCTGCGGCCAGCTCCCGGCCGCAGGGACGTGAGGCGGAGCCTGTCCGCGTGACGCCGACCCGGGAGGACGCGCTGCGTGCGCTTCTTGAACACCTGCCCGCAGCCGTCTACGGGGTGGACCTGGATTTCCGCATCACCTTCATGAACCGGCTCGCGCGGCAGGTGTGGCGGGGAGACCAGCACGACTTCATCGGTCAGCCGGTGCAGCGCGTTCTGCCCAACATCACTCCGGAGGGTTTCCTGACCTTCCTTACGACGGCCCTCGCGGCGCCGGAGCCCGTGGAAATCAAGGTGTTCTCCGAAACGGCGCAGGCCTGGTTTCACGTGACGGCCTTTCCGCACAACGAAGGTCTGTTCTTGCATGCACGGCAGAGCGCCGCACCTGCGCCGCCGGTCAGCAACGCTCCCCGGTACGACGCGCTGACCGGCTGCTGGATGCGCACCGCCTTCCTGGACGGCATCCGAGAGCTGCCGCGGCCGGCCGTGCTGGCCGTGCTGGACCTGAATCACCTCAAGGCCATCAATGAAGTGCACGGCCACATGGGCGGGGACGCGCACATCCGCGCTGCGGCCGACGCCCTCCGGCAGGCATTTCCGGACGCCCTGATCGCCCGCTGGGGGGGCGACGAGTTCGTCCTGTTTGCTCCTGGCGAGCTCGCCGGGCCGGTGGCGGCCCGCCTGGAGCAGGTGAGAATGACGCCGTCGCCGCTGCTGTCCGCGGCCCGCCCGCCGGACACGCCAGTGTTCGAGTACGGTGTGGCGCTGCTTCCATCACTGGATACGCCGTTCGAGCAGGGGTTTGCGGTGGCGGACGACGCGCTTCATCAGGCCAAGCAGGCGCAGCGGCACCAGGCGGCCGGCGACCAGGATTCTTTCGCTGTGGGGGCCTTCTCACGCTACCTGGAAACCCTGGAAACGCCGGATGAGGTGGTCACCGGCAGTCTCGAGCGCCTGCTTGACCTGCTGAACTTCGATATCGGTTTCTACGACGCGCTGGGCACCACGCCTGGGCCGTCGTCCGTGGTCCTCGCCCGGGGCGCGGGGCAGGAAGGCGGTCCGCTTCACCTGCAAGGCCCGCCGGCAGGCCTGTCCCGCCGAGGTCTGGCGCTGCAGCAGAGCGTGTCGGCCACCGACTATCCAGCGGACCCCGACGCGGTGGCTGAAGCGGTGGCGGCCGGCATCAAAAGCGTGGGGTTGACCCCGGTCCGCTCCGGTGGGCAGCAGGTGGGGGTGCTGGGGCTGGCCACCATTGACCGCTGGCGCACCGTGACACCACAGGTCAAGCAGCTGCTGGAACTCGCTAGCCTGCGCCTCGGGCACGCCCTGCACCTGCAGAAAGTGGTGACGGAGGTCCGGTCGAACCTTGAAGCGGGTCTGCTGGGGCTGGGGGTGGCGCTGGAAGCCCGGGATCTGGAAACCCACGGGCACACCCAGCGGGTGGCGTCGCTGGCCGCGCGGGTCGGCCGTGCGCTGCACCTGTCAGACACGGAACTCGACTGGCTGCGGGAAGGCGCGTACCTGCACGACATCGGCAAACTCCTGATTCCCGACGCGATCCTCCTCAAACCCGGTCAGCTCGCCCCGGACGAATGGCGGATGATGCAGACGCACGCCGCGCGGGGCCTGGAACTCGCGTCACGCATCCCGGCCCTCGCTCCGCAGGTGCTGGAAATCGTTGCTCACCACCATGAGCGGTGGGACGGCACCGGGTACCCGGCCGGACTGCGTGGCGACGCAATCCCCCTGCTCGCGCGCGTGTTCTCAGTCTGTGACGTGTACGACGCACTGGTCAGCGCGCGGCCGTACAAGGCGGCCTGGTCCAAGGAAGATGCGCGGGCGGAAATTCAGCGGCAGGCCGGCAAGCAGTTCTGCCCGGTGGTGGTGGAAGGCTTTCTCACAACGCTTCCGTGAACCCGTGTCCGTCTGAGCCTCCTTCTGTCCGGCCTGTCCCCAGGCCCAGGGGCATCGGAGCGTGCAAGACGTTGATGGCCTGGCCGCGCCGCGCATGGCCGCAGCGATTGTTGTGTGGAGTCTGCCGGACCAACTGGGCCGCGCGTTCGCCGGGAGCAGCCCTAACCTGAGCTGGACACCCCGCTGTCGTCCTCTGAGGGGCGCAGCTCGCCTGCCGACGGCGTAAAGCAACGCACGGATCAACCTCACGGGCCACTGCACCCTGGCCCTGAAGCGTCATGCTGGCGCATTCGCGACGCCGGGAAGACCCCGCGCGCAGGATTGACCTGCGCGCGGGGTGTTTTTAGGAACGGCACTCCAGATCATGGAATTCCGACCCGCCTGTCCTGCGAGCGGCACAGTGCCAGCCGAGCCGGCGGTGCAGGGACCCCACGACAGGCACGGTCTTTCACGGCTGCTGGACCGAGGCTGTCACCCAGGACCTCCGCATGTTCCGGCGCTCGTCCAGCGTATGAGGTCCCGCCATGCCGCGCGGCGCGAAGCCCATTCCCGCGGTCTGCGTGGGGAGGTCACCGGCTGGCCGCAGAACGGGTCAGGCCCGCCGTGGACCCGCGCGCCTTGATTCCTCACCTTCCTCCTCGCCAGGAGACGCTCACCCCAAAGTGGGGCGCATACGGCAGATTTTGCGCCCTGCGGGTACTATACCGGGGTGTCTCCTGAGTTCCGTGCCCCGGCACCTTCCCCCAGCACGTCGCTTCTGGACGCGCTGTTTGAACAGGCGCGGGCGGCTCACGCTGTGTATGACCCGGCGCTGCGGTTCGTCCGGGTCAACGGCGCCTTTGCACAACTGACGGGCCTCGAGCCGGAGTTGCACGTCGGGCGCACTCTGTGGGACGTGCTTCCGACGATCCCACCGGCGCTCGTGGAGGCGTACCGCTCGGTGCTGCGCACTGGTCAGCCTCTGCACAATTTCCAGTATGCCGTTGAAGCGGCGGACGCGCCAGGTGGGCGGTTTCACCGGCAGGCCAGCGCCTTCGGGGTCTGTGATGAACGCGGCGCCATTACTGCCCTCGTGGTGACCATTGAGGACGTCACGGCCCAGGTGCTCTCGGAGCAGGCGCGCCAGGCCAGTGAGGCGCGCACGCTGCGGCTGCAGGACCTCACGAGCGCCCTGTCCCGGGCGCTGACTGTTCAGGAGGTGCACGAGGTCGTCCTGGAGGAAGCCAGCCGCGCGGCCGGTGCGTACGCCGCGACGCTGATCGTGCCGGTGGATGACGCCACACTGTTCGTGGCTGGCGCGACCGGTTACGACGATGAGGTGATCCGGCCGTGGCAGCGCTTTCCCACCACGGGCCGCTTTCCGGTGGTGGACGCGATCCGTGAGCGGCGGGCCGTGTATGCCACGGCCGCCGAACTGAGCGGGTCGTACCCGGATATGGCACGCCTTCTGCAGCCGCGCACCCGGGCTGTGGCCGCTGCGCCGCTGATCAGTGGGGGCCGGGTACTGGCAGCGCTGACCCTGTCCTTTGAGGATGAGCAGGCCACCGGGCCCGGACATCAGGCGTTTCTTCAGGCGGTTGTGGCGCAGGGGGCGCAGGCCCTGGAGCGCGCGCGGCTGTACGACGAGCAGCGCCGGGCGCACGAGCGCGCCGCGTTGCTCGCGCAGGTCAGCGGCACGCTCTCGACCTCGCTGAATGTGCGCGTGACCCTGGACCGCATCACGGCCCTCACCATCGAGCATGTCGCCGACTGGTGCGTTGTGTACCAACCGGGGCCTGACTTTGACCACCTTCCGCCTGCACGTCAGCGCCTGCTGCCGGTCGCTGTCGCGCACCGGGACGCCCAGAAGATTGCCACGCTTCAGGCGTTGCTGCGCCGGTACCCGAGTGACCCGGACTCGCCGATCAGCAACGAACACGTCTACCGCAGCGGGCAGCCGGTGTTCGTGCCGGCGCTCTCACCCGCAACCATCGACGCGTTCCCAAGTGAGGAGCGGCGCAGCATGATCCGCTCACTCGGCCTGCATTCCCTGATCACGGTGCCTCTCGTTGCCAACGGGCGAACCCTGGGGTGCTTGGGATGGCCACGTCCAGCCCGGAACGCACCCTCAC
>NZ_CP083460.1 GCF_020229735.1 Deinococcus taeanensis
GCATTTCTTCGGCCACCCGATCTTCCTCGTCCGCACGAGAACGTGCATTAAAGGAGGGCGCATACGCACCTGAGACAGCCCCCTTGATATCCAGACCGAACTCGTCGCCCGGATGCTTCTCCGTTTGAAAGACAAAAGAGCGCTGCTGCTTTTCGTCGGCCCGGATCAGGTCTGTCTGCAGATCAGGCAGGATCACAACTGGGAACTCCAGGCCTTTAGACGCATGGATGGTCATGATCTGAACTTCATTCGGTTTGGTACCCGGCTGCTCTTTGTCCTCATGCGGCACCACCGGCTCCTCCCGGAGCTCCTGCTCGATGCGGGTTTGCAGCAGGCTGGTAAAACTGTCGAGGCTCAGGGCCTGTTCATTGGTGACGGTGTCCCTCGCCATTTGCCGGAGACGTTCCAGGGTGAGTTGAACCTGTTGATCACTTCCAAAGGCCTCAATAATCCCAAAGACGTCGTTGAGGCGCGTGAGCATGGCGGGAACCGTTTCACTGAGGGAAGCACCCCGCAGCGCTTTGATGCTTGTCATCAGCTGACGCCCTGGGTGGGTCGCCATCATGGCCTCGTATCGATTAGGGAGAGAGACACCCTGCCCAGCATCAACCCCCTCTTGCCAGACGGATGCCTCCACCTTTAGGTCGCGGTAGTCCTGCAGCGGCAAGGTCTGCAGGGCCAGCGCGAAGGCCGCGTCATCCGTCGGTTGCAGGACACACCGGAGCAGGCGGTAGATGGTGATGACTTCCGGCTGCAAGTACCACGACTCACCCTGTTTGGTCGAGACGGGAATATGTTGTTCTTTCAGGTACCGCTCGTACTGATGACAGAGGTTGTTGCTCCGGCAAAGGACTGCCATATCACCGTATGGAATGTCCTTACTGCGCAGGCGCTGAATGAGCTGGCCAACTCTCTTCGGCCCCGGAGCCGATCCGGCTGTTCCCATGTCCCAGACACTCATGGTGGGAAGCCCAGCGTAATGAGGCTTATCGTTGCGCTCGGGATCCGGCTGAAGTCCCTGGTCGGCAAACAGCACCGGAAACCCGTCATCTCCTGCGGCCATGCCCTTAAACAGCGCATTCTGCTGCAAGATGAGTCCTGCGGAGGTTCGCCTCGATGTTCTCAGGGGCAAAATCTGAACCCCGAAGAGCCTTGCGGCGGTCTCCAGGAAGTCCTTGTCGGAGCCACGGAAGTAATAGATCGATTGTTTGCGGTCACCGACCACTACCACCCGCTCCATGCCCTTGTACAGGGTCTCCACAATTTCCATCTGCACGGAATCCGTGTCCTGAAACTCGTCGATGAACAGGTACTTGTACCGCTGACCAATGATGGACACGATCTGCCCGTGATTTTCTTTCAGAAGGTCTCGCGTCAACGTCAACAGGTCATGGCTGTCACTGCTCTGCTGGAGTCGTCTTGTCGCCGCACTCCGCTGCTCTGTTTCGCAGGCCAACAGGGTGACAGCCCAGCGAAAATCGAGGGCTGGATCTGCCCCTCCGGCAGCGAGCCGCTCGGCACGAAGTTGTTCGAGTCTGTGAAGGGTGTCGGCAATCGCAAGACCCCGGTTTCGGGCGAAATCGACGATGTCGCGCACCAACTGACTCAGTTCATAATCTTTGCGCTCACCACTTCTGAAAATGATCTCGGTGAATACGGGGTCACCCATCTGTTCGTTCAGAACGTCCTGAAAGACTTCCTGCAGCACGTAAGTGGAGAATGACACCTCGCTTTCGCGCGCCACGCCCTGCTGATAGCCGTAGGTTTTGAGGAGGTGACGGCAGAACGAGTGTATGGTGCCGACATACAGGCCCGCCATTTGCTCCTGATAGGCCCGCCACTTCCCGGCCTGGGGTGTTCCCCTCACCTCCTTGGCCTTCTGCTGAACGGCGTCCCAGATTTTGAGTTTCAGATCAGCGGCGGCCCGGCGCGAGAAGGTGATCAGCACGAACTGATCCAGTCGAATGTGCGGTTCCGATTCGAGCAGGCCCAGCACCGAAGCGATGGTGGTGAAGGTCTTCCCTGTACCGGCTCCGGCTGAGACCACCGTTCCTTTCTGTCCCTTCACATGATCGACCACCTCTTGCTGCTCTAGACGGGGCTTCGGCGCAGTCACTGCTGCTCTCTACTGTGCTGTGCCAGACACAGTCCAGCCACAGGACAGTAAGTGCAGTGTGGCCCGGGCCGGGGAGCCGCATTAGTGTTCAGTAATTCACGTTCCTGCTCTTGAAGCTGAGCGTCCACGACGGACCTACTTTTAAACGTCAGGTTCTGCATTTGATTCTGCCACCAATCGAAGGCGCTTCGACGCGTATCCTCACGTTTGGAGGGCAACAACCAGGTCTGGGCCAGAGAATCAGAATTCAGTGACCAAGCGGGGTTCTCAGGGGAACCGATGGTACCGTAGTAGCCTCCGCGCAAACGAATGGTTTGACCTTTCACCTGCGAGTGGCGACGAAACCGGACTCGTGGGAGAGCAGACACCGACTCCTGATAGCTCTTCACCGAGTTCAGCAGATTATCCACAACCTGCCGGGTCAGAAACGGCCAGCGTGACGGGTGAATCCCAGGGAACTGTGCTTGGCCCTGCTGCTCCACCTCCTGCCCAAGCCTCAACTTGACCCCGTCAAGATCATCAGGAAGCCCACCGGGCCAGAGTGCTTCAGCTCGCCGGGTCGCCATGGAGAAGAGAACGCCTTGCACCAACAGGTCAGACTGCCAGGCGTTCCGGTAGTACTGAGCGCTGCCGGTCAGCCGTTCCAGATAGGCCCGTCGTGGACAAACCTGTAGCTGGGCCAGTTCACTGACCAGATACTCCTGTCGCCTCTTCAGCTGCAGGGGTGGATACTTCAGGTTGGGCCGTTCCCCTTCGGCTTCTTTTGGCTTCACGGCCCGGGGCACCGGCCGGTTCATGAGTGCAGCGACTTCCTCCAGATACAAAGAAGCCCGGCAGGGCTGCTGACCGTCCACTTCGGCGTAACTCAGGTGCAGTTCCTGCTTGGCAGCCCGCACCACGGACAGGAACAGGTACCGCTCGAAATCGTAATGCTGCTGCAAGACGGGTGGGGGCAGGATCAGCGGCCATTCGTCGGCCGGCGGCCGTGGAACACGGGCGTCGTCCAGGCCGAGGTAATAAATGAGGTCTTTACTGAGGCTGTCTACACTTTCAGGGGCCGTCAACGTGATGCGAAAATGATTTTCGAGTTCTGTGACTTCGCGGACGATGGCTGAAATAATTTCGGCGACCTCACCGGCTGAAACTTCAAATTCACTGTTGTCCACGAACTCGTGAAAGACCTCCAGGACCCGCCGTATCACGGCCTGCTCGGCCTCTTCCACGTCGTCAATCTCCAGCGTGGTGAGCGCCTGCTCCAGGAGCGCAATCTGCGCGTGCAAGGGTGCTTGGGGGGCCGTGAACAGCTCATTCACCAGTTTCCTGACAGCCTGCAACCGGTTCAGCCACAGGTCGAGGTCGGCTGGCGCGGCCCATGCCTGCAAATCTCCAAGGGCCGGGGTATGGCGCATTCCCTGCAACGTGGTGTTCCAGTCGTCAAAAGTTTTGCAGCGGGTGAAATAGGCAGGGATCAGGGCCCGGAAGAGCACGCTGCTTTCCCGCGCCCGTTTCCCCAGCCAGCCCGAGGCCAGCATCTGCGAGAAATTCTCGGCTTCGAGGTTCAACCTTTTTGATCCGGCGTCCCAGGCGTCATACAGGTGGCGAATGAAGCGGCCCACTGGGGTTAACAGGAGGTGGACTGCAGGCAGATCGAAGAGCCCTTCCACTTCCGGGCCGCGTCTGGACGCCGCCTCGCGCAGCAGGGGCTTGTAGCCTTCCGGATCACGGGTCACCAGGGCCACGTCCGCTTCTGGATGCTTTTCCCGGTACGCCAGCAGGATGTCGAGTGCCCGCTCGACTTCCTCGGTGCGGTTCAGGGCGGCATGAAGTTGCACGGATTGGTCTGGCGCGATACTCGCTGGCGAGGATTGAAAGAGAGCCACTGAGAGTTGTCTCAGGGCAGACGGATCGCGCATGGGGAGCAAGGGAGAATGGCGCCGGGCCGGAAGCGAATCAGCCAGACGCGCGTAGGTCACCTGGACAGCCCGGAATCCTTCCTCCTGGACAGCCCGGTACGGGTAAACCATGATGACGTGGCAATTTCCGACCTCCAGGCAACGCTCGATGAAGGTTTGTTGCAGTGGCGTCAGGCGGGTAAAACCTTCCATGATGACCGTCTTGGGCGGCCGGAAGGCTGCCCGCTGCAAAAACGCCCGGGCACCCTGTTCAAAGGTGAACTTACCTTTAGCCGCCAGCTCAGCGTGAAAGTCAGATTGCACCTCTCCCAGCAGCTGCGCGAGCCTGGGATGGGCGAAATGCTGCACCAACTCAATCTGATCGATTTTGACGTTCCAGCCGCGTTCCTCGACGGCACGCAGGGCCTCGAGCCACGAGTAGCGGTCACGCTTCAGTTGCTCGGAGCGCGTCTGATCCTGTTCCATCAGCCCGGTGACCCGTTTGAACGACGTGACCTCCTCAAATTTTGTGGCGGGAAGCTGGTTGTCCTCAACGAGTATCAGGTGACCAAGGGCCTGGCGAAACTGCATTTTGACCCCAGGTAAACGGGTGGCCTGATTTAAACGTTCAACGATCTGAATTTCCGGGGCGAGATCGCGGCGCAGATGGGCCAGTCCCGAGGTAGCCACTAGATACCAGTAGTCATGCTTGCTGGCCGCGGCGAGTTCCGGAACCACCTCCTCCAGATCCTCGGGAAGTGGTGGGCTTCCCTCATATTGCCACAGCGTCAACTTTGAAGGCAGACCTGAAATGGTTTCTGGTGGGGCACCTTTTCCCGGTGTCGTCTCCGTCGAAGCCGCCTGCAGATCATCCTGGAGCTCAAATACCGTACAGATTTCACGCCACTGGGCGTCGGTGACTTTGGGCTGAGGATCACTCTGCTGTCGGCGTTCCAGCCATGGGAGAAAAGTCGCTGGCGTCAAATCTTCCTGAAACGCAATATTTTCGTTGATGGAGTCTTCCTGGAATCCACGTTCTCTCCACTCCATCCTGGTGATGAAGGGCAAGGCCACGACCGTGCGGTATTTGACGACCTCTGGAGCGACGCCCCTTTTTCGCGCCTGCTCCATCAGGGCGTACTTCTGATCCTCCACCTGTTCAATCGGTCGGATCGTCTCCGCGTAGAAATTCTGCATTTTCCAGACGGTATTCCTCACCTGGTAAATGTGCTGAATAGAGCAGCCCTTGCATTCTATGATGACCGCGCCCAGGCGTCGGCTGAGAACGACAATGTCGGCGGCATACATGTACTCTTTTCCCGAAAATCTCTTGATCCGGTACCCATGTAAAGCGGCCCCTTCTTCGGTATTCATGGTCGCCTTGACGACCTGCCAGACTTCGTTTTCGTTGTTGTATTTCGGCGGGACGTTTTCAGGATAAAAGCGCACTTGAATAACTCTCCTTAACTGGGCAGCTCAGTCTAAAACAGAAAAAGTGCCATTCAGGGAGCAAATTTGCGGAGGTGGAGCGTCTCGTCACGCAGGTCCGGCAGGCCGCCGGGGACCTGCCCCTGCAGGTGTTCGGCACCGGTCACCCGGAGCAGCTGGCCCGTATGCGCCGCCTAGGGGTGGACAGCGTCGACTCCAGCAGCGACGTGAAGTACGCCGCCGACGGGCGTCTCTACACGCACCCCAGGTCCGTCACCTGCACCTCACGCCCCACGAGCGCCTGCATCTCGCCCGGGCTCTGCCTTGCCCCTGGGGACCGCCCGGTTCCTCACACTCACGCGGCAGGCCCTCCAGGACGAACGTCCCCCAAGCGCCACGGCCGCAGACTGATGGGCCGCAGACCCCCAATCCGGGGTCGGCGCTTCTGTTCTGGGTGAAACGCATTACACTGTGCGCAGCGTGCACGGACTGTGCCGCTGACCTTCGCCCGTAAGGCCGCACGGGCACAAGGAGACTTATGAACGAGTACTACGGCAGGATCTGGATGCCCCCTGGCACCGGATCAGGTGGCGGGAGTGCCCCACCTGATCCCCTCACCCCCTGGAGCGTGCTGCCATTCGAACAAGCGATTCGAATGGCAGCACGCCCGACCCCACGGTGCCCCCACTGAGCACTCCGCGCCAAACCCCCTAACCGGGCCGCTTCACGCGCCCCGATGAACGGCCGGACCTTTTCCAACTGCCCCTGAAGCCCAGGTGCACTGGACGTGCCGTTCATCACTGAGTCCCGGCACTGACTGCCCCGGCCGAGGCAAGCTCCCGTACCTCCCTGACGCAGGGAGGCGGCCAGCCTCAGTGCCCCCCCCTCCTTTTTTGCCGCACCCCTCGGGGTGTGCCGGACCCCCGTGCCCACCGCCTGCCCCGCGCAGCGCCGTGTAGCCCGCGGCCGTCCATCCCATTCCCGGAGTCTGCATCCATGTCCAACACCAACCCCACTTCCCGCAACACCCTCCTCACCATCCTGATCGCCGTGTACATCGGCGCGGAGCTTGTCAGCAACGTCACGGCCGGCCGCCTCGTCCAGGTCGGTGCCTTCGTGTTTCCCGGCGCGATCTTCCTGTACTCCCTGACCTTCACCCTGCGTGACGCGATTCACACGGCCGGCGGCTGGAGCAGCGCCAAAGCGCTCATCTGGGGCGGGTTCGCCGCCAACGCCCTGCTCGCCGGGTACGGCCTGCTCGTCAACGCCCTGCCCAAACCCGGGTTCTTCAACACGGACGCCTACCAGGTGGTCTTCGGCTCAACCCTGCGTGTTGTGATCGCCAGTCTCGTCGCTTACCTGATCAGCACCCTGCTTGACGCGCTGATCTTCGAGCGTCTGAAACAGCGCGGCGTGGTCACGCAGGTCATCGCTTCGAACGCGGTCAGCACCACCCTCGACACGGTGATCTTTATCACCCTGGCGTTCGCCGGGACGGGCGCGCCCCTGCTGAACCTGATGCTCGGACAGATCGTCCTGAAGATGCTGATCAGCCTCCTGCTGATCCCGCTGGTCCGCTGGGTGCGCACGCAGGTCGCCGCACCGCAGCCCGTTCCTAGCGTTCCCGTTCAGACCACCACCTGACCCTGAGGGCAACCAGTGTGGTTGCCCTCCCTCACGCCCGGCAGCGCCCTTCACGGTCCCCACCTCCCGCAATGCCTGCACGCTCCCGAATGGGGCTGCAGGGTTGCCCGTCCTCCCTGCGTTCCCCGGTGCTGACCGTCAGCACCGAAGTAGAGACCCCCATGCCCTGGACCCTGCGATCTGAATTCACCTTCGACTCAGCCCACCTCATCACCGGCTACGACGGCCCCTGCGGGCGCCTTCACGGCCACACCTACCGCGTCCGTATGGACCTCACCGCCACGCGCCTCCGTCCCAGCGCTCACGTCAAACGCCACATCATGGTGGCGGACTTCAAGTCGCTGAAATGGGCGAAGAAGGACGTGGACGCTGGCGGACTGGACCACGCGTACCTGAACGACCTCCCTGAGCTCGGCGAGGACACCACGGCCGAAGTGATCGCCGCGTACCTGCACCGGGAAACCATGCGCCGACTCCGCCTCGACCTCGAACCGGGTGACGAGGGACAGGACCTGAGCCTCAATGTCACCCTCTGGGAAACGCCGGACTCCTGCTGCGAGTACTGGGAATGAAATTCCCCGTGCGTGAACCCTTCTACACCTGGCAGGGCGAGGGCGTCCATCAGGGCCGCGCCGCCTACTTCATCCGCCCGTACGGATGCCCGCGGGCCTGCCCATGGTGTGACAGCGCCGGCACCTGGCTCCCCGGGACCGGCCCCCTCGGGTGCCCCTGCACACGGCGGAAGATCTGAGTCGGGTCGTCGCCTCGGAGAGTCCCGACGGCAGTCTCGTCGTGATCACCGGCGGTGGACCTGTCCTGTTCGACCTGACCCCGCTCGTGGACGCCCTGCACGTCGTCGGCCGGCGGGCGCACCTGGAAACACGCGGCATTGCGCTCCTCCGTGGTGCTGTCGACTGGCTGGCCCTCTCACCGAAATCGTTTGGATAAGCCCCTCTCCCTGACGTGGTGCGCCGCGCCGATGAAATCAACATCGTCGTTCATGACCCTGAGGACATCACTGCCGGTCTGGACGCCGGTCGTGACCGCCGGTCCAACGCGACGGTCTGGCTGCACCCGGAATGGAGTAAAGCCCGGGACCGTGACTCAGGCGTCCTGAATGCCATCACGCACGCGGTGAAGACGGACCCGCACCTGCGGGCCGGGTACAAGATGCACAAGCTCTACCGCGCTGATGATCTTGACGCGCGCAGCGACAAACGCCTCGTCCCGCTGGGGGGCAACCCAGCCCTAGGATACTGACCATGACAGATCACAAACGTGCCGTCGTCCTCCTTTCCGGCGGTCTGGACTCCTCGACCTGCCTCGCCATCGCCACCACCCGTGACGGGTACGAGTGCACGGCCCTGAGTTTCCGGTACGGTCAGCGGCACACCATCGAACTGGAGCGCGCCGCGCAGATTGCCGCTCAGTACGGCGCGGCGCACCGCATCATCGACATCAACATCGGCAGTTTCGGCGGCAGCGCCCTCACGGACGAAACGGTGGACGTCCCAACGGGGGGCACTGAAGAGGGAGTTATTCCGCCCACCTACGTCCCCGGAAGGAACACGGTGTTCATCGGCGTAGGTCTGAGCCTCGCCGAAGCCATCGATGCGGAACGCGTGTACCTGGGCATCAACTCCGTGGACTACAGCGGGTACCCCGACTGCCGCCCTGAGTACCTGGAGGCCTATCAGCGTCTCGCGGACCTCGCCACGAAGGCTGGCATTGAAGGTCGGGGCGCCCGGCTGACCGCACCGCTCGCCGCAATGAGCAAAGTGGAGATCGTACAGACTGCCCTGGAGCTGGACGTGCCGATCACCACCACCTGGAGTTGCTACCAGGGAGGACAGGAACCGTGCGGGGTGTGCGATTCCTGCCGCATACGTGACGAGGCCCTGCGGCAGGCGGGGCACCCGGAGCTGGCCAGTCGTTCAGGATGACGTTCACCCATTGGTCCAACCCGAATGAGGCCAGCGTACTTGGTCATGCCGCCATACCGTGCCTGTCACCGGTGAGTGGTGGCTTTGGGACCCCGGACAGCCCGGCCGCGTCGCCGATCGCAGTGCCCGGCTTGACTTGAGCCAGGACATCGAAGATCTCGTTTTCGCTGTACTGCTTATGCTTCAAGACCCCTCCATGGATGACCTGCTCCCCGAAAACGAGTCCAGATGAGAATGGAGGGCCTGACATCATGACGGGGTCCGTCCCCGGAGGTCAGCATGAAGGGAAAGAAGCACACCGAAGAGCAGATCGCGTTCGCACTCAAACAGGCTGAAACAGGGGTATCGATCGGGGAAATCTGTCGCAAGATGGGCATCGCCGAATCGACGTTCTACCACTAGAAAAAGAAGTTCAGCGGTCTGGGGGTCAGCGAATTGCGGCGTCTGAGGCAGCTCGAAGAGGAAAACCGCAAGCTCAAACAGCTGGTCGCGGATCTGAGCCTGGACAAGGTCATGCTTCAGGACGTCATCAAATCAAAGCTCTGAAGCCCGCCCAGCGTCACGGTCTGGTCACCCTCCTTCAGGATGAGTACCGGGTCAGCGAGCGGCGGGCCTGCAGGGTGCTTCGCGAGGCGCGAAGCACCTTCCGATACCTACCTCAACGACCACCGGACGAGCCCGTCATGGTGCAGCGCATGACTGAGATCGCTCAGACCCGTGTGCGGTACGGGTACCGGCGGATCCACATCCTGATGCAACGGGAAGGGTGGCAGATCAATCACAAACGGGTTTACCGGCTCTACCGACAGGCAGGGCTGAACCTCCGGATGAAGCGTCCCCGTCGGCGGGTAAGCGCGGCACACCGTGTCGCGCGAACAGATCCTGTGAGGGTGAACCAGGTGTGGTCCATGGATTTCGTTTCAGACGCGTTATTCAACGGCCGGCGTTTCAGAGCGCTGACCCTGCTGGACCTGTACTCCCGCGAATGCCTGGCCATCCACGTCGATGTCAGCATCCGTGCTGACCGGGTGGTAGAGATCATGCGCTCAGTGACGGGCGCTCGGGGGACCCCCGAGCGCATCCAGGTGGACAATGGCAGTGAGTTTGTCAGTAAGGCCCTGGATCTCTGGGCGTACGAACAGAGGGTGACGCTAGAGTCCAGGACGCCCTCAAGACAATGCCCATATCGAATCGTTCAACGGCAGCTTCCGGGATGAGTGCCTGAACGCCCACTGGTTCCTCTCAATGGAAGACGCCGCAGAGAAGATCGAAGATCGGAGGGCTGACTATAATGCCCTCAGGCCGCACTCTGCGCTGGGAAATCTCGCTCCTGGAGCGTTCGCAGCGATGAGTGCACCGACCCACCGCCCGTCGGAGGCTCCAAACTGACCTGGACCGGTTTCTGGGAGCGGCTCATGGAGACGATCTTGTCTCATTCAGAGTGGACCGACAAACCGGGGTCACGTCACAACAAATTGCCCTCAAGACGTGGCAGGACGTGGCACAGCACGCGGCCTGAAGTTCAGACCACGTGCTGTACTTGCGCTTCCCGCTTCTTGACCGCCAACAACTTGCTACAACCGGATCGAAAGAACTTCGCAGGTGCGCTGTACCTCACCTGCGCCTCCACCGTAGGGGATGGCCGCGCAACTCAGACGCGCGTCATAGGCGGGCACCCGTCCTATGAAGCGTTTCTGATCATGTGCGTTACTGCAACTCTTGCACCAAGACGGAAGCGACCTTCTCGCGCAGCTCGTCACTGTCCCGCAGCTCGCGCAACAGCACGTCGAGCACCAGTTCCTGTGTGGCGTGAAAACCCGCGTCGCGGATCTCCTTGGTGTAGTCCTCCAGCACCTTTTTCAGGCTGGGCTTCACGCGGGTGCTCAGCGGCTTGCGCTCCTCCGGCGGCGCGACGGGTGGTAGGTTCAGGCGGCGCGGGGTCTCTCCCCCATTGACGGCCGGCTGTGCCTGTGGAGCGGCCGCACGGGGCGCCAGCGTACGGGGTAGCGTGACTGGGGCCGGCTCCTTCTCCGGTTCGGCCTGACTCATCATCTTCCGGATACTGCTCACGCCGGCACTCCTGCGGGCAGCAGGTCCTGGATCTCCCGCCACAGCTTGTCGTAGTGCCACCACTTCACTCGGTCGGGCCGCGTCCCTTTCGCCAGGGCGTACTGCTTGCTGTACGGAATGGTCGCCCCCGCAATGCGGGCGTCGGGGAGCTCAGTGCGGACGGCGCTGATCGTGTCGCGCGTGACCGCCGGCATGGTCCCCGCGTGATTCACGACGACCAGGTGCTTCAGGTCCGGGTTCGCGCGCAGGGGCAGACGCATCAGGTGGTAGGTCTCGACCAGCTGGGGCACGTCCCCAGATCCGATGTGCAGCGGCAGCAGCACCAGGTCACTTTCACTCATGGCCTGCACGATGCCGTGTTTATCCCCAGGGGGCGTATCGATGAACACGTAGTCGAAGCTGCCGCTCTCCCGAATGTCCCGCAGCAGCGGGTCGAGCTCGTCGGCCGTCACGCGGTCGCACGCGAACGTCTCACTGGCCAGCTCGGCCGCCGTGAACCACTGGTGGGCACTGGGCGTACTGTCCATGTCGATCAGGGCGACGCGGGCTCCAGACTGCGCAGCGAAACTGGCCAGGGGCACGATGGTCGACGTCTTCCCAGCGCCGCCTTTTTTCATCACGGCGCTGATCACGATCGGAGACTTGCTGGTCGGCATGCCGGACATCATGCCGTCTGAATTGCAGGACGGACAACAATCATTCATGCTGGATAGATTTCAATATATCATGAAATTAGGCATGAAAGATAGATTGAATGCAGTATTTCTGTCTGAAACAGAGAGAGGCCTGACCTCGACAAGCCGCTCTGTCATGGTGGATCACTGACGGCGGCCCCGACGGAATCGTCGGATTCCAAGCAGGTGTTGGCTGATCTGCCAGCGGTCATCGGTTCGGGGCGCACGCCTCGGGAAGGTGCCGCCGGTGCCATCCATTGGTTCACCTACGATCTGTGCGGCTCTTGCGTTCGTGACCCAATAGGGTGGTGGAGATGCAGCCCATCACTATCGATGCGCACACAACGGCGTTATGGAAGATTCTCAAAGACCTCCACCTGCCCTGGCACTCATCGGTCGCCCCCTCAGGCGACGATCACCTCCCCCTCGGACCACACCACACGCTGAGTCTCATCCACGAAGACGACACCCTACTTGAAGGCTTCCTTGACCTCGCCGTCTCAGACTTCTTCTACGACCTGCTCAACGACAGCGACCAAGACGACCCCTACACGGTCATCGAGCAACAGACGCGGGAGATGGGCCGCGTCATGCACCAGCTGAGCGATGAAGCCGCCCCCATCCTTGGTCAGCCCGCCATGATTCAACGTCTGGGTGACCCGGCAAGCGCAGGCGACGACGAGGCCCTGAGTCTCGTGCGGTGGCACCGCCCCAATGCCAGGATCACCCTCAAAATTGTCCACGACGATAAGGAACTTCCTGTGCGCCTCGTCGTGACGGTCACACCTCCGAGTTCGTCCGCAGAGTTATAACCTCAACAGCACACCAGCGACCAACGTCACCGCCGGGAACTGCCGTCGGCGTTTATCGTGCTGAAGGGCGTGTCATGGCAGGTGAGTGAGGTCAATACAGCAGGACAAGCCCTGACGCACGCCCTCGTCATGAGTTCAATTCCACAGACCCTGGTTGCGGACGCCGAGCCTACCGAGGTCCCACATGTGGGCGCCGTCATCACCACTGATCGACCCAATCCGGGTGACGTTTCTTCCACTACGAGGGGCCACTCCTCCAGCCGCCACTCCAAGTCAGCCTGACACCACCTCGTGCTGCCAGGTTGACGCCCACCTGCACCGGGATCACTCCAGGGCCTGGAGCTCCTCACTAAATGCCTGGAGGTCGGGCTGACGTTCCGCGTTGAGTCCAGCCTTGTACGCGAGCACGTCTTCGAGGTACAGCCGGCGGCGGGCACCGACCTTGCAGTGGGGCAACTCACCTAGGTCGATGAGGTCGGCCAGGTGTGTGCGGCTGACACCCAGCAGCTCAGCTGCCTGCTGCGGGGTGAGTTCGTGGTCGAGGCTCAGGACCGGCACGGCCTGGCCAGAGACGAGTTGGTCGAGGAGATTTTCGAGGAGTTCGGCGAGTTGGCCCGGCAGGGGAGCACTTCGCAGTTGGCGGTGGGGATCCTGTGAACCGGGGGGGGTGAAGGGCGCGGCCATGAGCACCTCAACCTTCACTCTACGCAATGGGGGAGGGGAGACCGGGGGGGAGTCGAATAGTCCGCCTGCTGAAGCCCATAGGTCACACTGTCAGTCCAGCTTCTTCATCCTTCTGGTAAGACACCTTACCAGAAGGATAGAGAGAGACACTGGATGACTACAGTTTCTTCTCCTCAAATCACTACACTTAGTCCATGACGCAGGTCCAGTACTACAATCTGAAGATTCAGGCACAGGGTCGCCTCGTTGTCCCCACAGCCGTCCGCGCGGACCTCCAGGTGCAGGAAGGCGACGAGGTGCTGCTCGTCAAAGACGCCCACGGGTACCACCTCACCACCCGCCAAGCCCTGATCGAGGCCGCCACTGGCAGCCTTGCCCGAGACGACCAGCGCGACCTCACGCAGGACCTCCTCGACGACCGGGCGCAGGACGCCGCCGAGAAGGGCTGGTGACCCCCCTGCTGCTGGACGCCAGCGCCATCATCGCCCTGCTCCGCCAGGAACCGGGCTACGACCTCGTCCGCGCGGCCCTCACTGGCCGCGCTTGCCACGTCAGCAGCGTCACCCTCACCGAACTGGAAGGCAAACTCGTCGGCAAAGGCGACTACACCCACGGGCAGGTGCAGCTCGCCTGGGGCCACCTCGCCCCCCTGGTGCCCGAAATCCCGTTCGACGCGGACTGCAGGGCCCGGGCCGCCTTCTACTACGCCCGCAAGCAGCCGTACAACCTCAGCCTCGGGGACGCCGCCTGCCTGGGCACCGCTGAGGCCCACGGGCTCGCCGTTCTGACCGCTGAGCAGGGCTGGGCCCAGCTTCCCGACCTGCCCTTCGCGGTGGAGCTCATCCGGTGACGCTGGTTCACGCCCAGCACGGCCACCTGGCCCCATCGCGCGCCTGGGTGGCCCTGGCCCCCGAAGAGCGGCGCCGCCGGGCCGTCGCCGCCGTCGCCACGCAGGACACCGCCACGCTGCTCGATCTGCTTGAAGCCCACCACGTGCGCACGCACGGACACGTCAGTCCGGAGACCCTGCGCAAGTACCGCCTGGGCGCCCGGACCTGGCTGGACTACGCGGCGACCCAGGCCGTGAAGGTGCTGCACCCGGCAGGGGAGGAGACCGACCTGTGGGTCCGCTCGCTGGAAGCCGCCGGGAAGTCCCCGTCCAGCGTGGGCGTCCTGCTGGCCGGGGCGCGCGCCCTGTACGCGGCGCTGCGCTGGGCGAAGGCCACGACCGACACGCCCTTCACGGACACGAAACCGAGAAAGGACAAGCGCCGCCCCTGGGACAAGCGGCAACCCTACCCGGACGCCGACGTGCAGAAACTGCTGGACGCGGCCCCACTGGAAATGCGGGTGCTGCTGCGGCTGGGCGGCATCGCGGGCCTGCGCGCTTCGGAGATCACCAGCCTGACCTGGGGCGCCGTGGATCTTGACGGCGGCGCCCTGACGGTGGTCAACGGGAAAGGCGGGAAGACCCGGCGCGTCCTGATCTCCGCTTCCCTGATGGCCGACCTGCAGGAGATGGATCCGCAGGAGGCAGGCCAGCGGGTGATCGGGCGCACGCCGGAAGCGGCGCGCGCGCGGCTGAGGACCCTCTGCAGGCACGTGAACGTCCCATACCTGGGCCTGCACGCCCTGCGCCACACGGCCGGCACGCGCCTGATGCGGGCGGGCTTTCAGCTGCAGGACGTGGCGGAGCACCTGGGGCACAGCGACGTGCAGACCGCGCGCACGTACGGCAAATGGGCCGACGACCGCCTTAAGGAGCACATGCGCCTGAGCTGACCTCCAAGCCCATCAGGCCCCGTCGCTTCTTCCAACCACCGCCCTGCGAAATCCACCCCTGCGCCATTGGTTCTCCCACTTGGCGATGGCCAAGCACGCCTGACCTTACAGCTGTCTCAAGGGACCCTGCTCAACCCCCGTGACGATCAACTCAAACGAATCCTGTTCAGAGGAGAGAGCCTGATTTGTGTGGCGAAGCGTCTCTTCCACAGAGGAGACTGTCAGGTTGCTGTTCGAACGCCGGTGTCTTGTCGGCTGAGCGTCGGGCGCGATCAGCCAAGCCCCGCCGCTACGCCACGCGGGCAGCCGTCCCTGCGTGGCCCACGCTGCGGCGTGATTCCTGATGTGCCCGTGCAGGTCCGACCATTCCGAGAGAGACACCGCCGGGAGGGCCAGCCGCTCGTCCCGGCTGAGCCGCTTGACGATGGGTCGCGGATAGACCGTGCCGTCCGGCCGGATCAACCAGCCCACGCCGGAGCGCCACACGCGGATCTCGCCCCGCTGCGCCCAGGTCAGACTTGTGCTGAGCGCCACGCCACGTGCCACGGCCCACTCGGCGAGCAGGACCGCGGCACGTGTGATCGACGCCTCCTCCATGTTTATTGATAACGGCGAAAATCCGTCTTGGTATCTTGAGGCATGGCGGAATGGCAGCCGACCCGATACACCCGTGCCCAACTCGAAGAGCGTCGGTTGGCCGCTGCGAAGTGGCTGCAAGAGGGCACGCACTCCCACCGTGAAATTGCTGAGCATTTCGGGGTCTCTGTTGTGACCGTCACCACCTGGAATGCGCGCCTGAAGAAGAGAGGCACCCTGCAGGCGACCGTCGCCACCGGTCGCCGGTCTCGGATGACCCCCGCACAACATGAGCAGTTGCGCACCCTCCTGCAGGAGGGTGCGCTCGCCCATGGATTCCCCGACGAGACCTGGACCACTCGTCGGGTGAGTGAGCTGATTGGTCGGCGGTTTGCGATCTGGTATCACCACGATCACGTCCGCAAACTTCTGCACCAGCTGGGCTGGACTCCGCAAATGCCTGATGGACGCGCAGCAGAACGCAATGAACTCCGGATTGCCACTTGGAAAGAACAGACGGCACCCGAGTTGAAAAAAAAAGGTCGCTGAGGGCGCCACATTGATCTACCTGGACGAGGTGGGCTTTGCGTTGAAAGGCGTGCGACGACGGACGTGGTCGGCCAGGGGCGTGACGCCCCTGGTCACGCTGCCCGCGAACTGGGAGAAACTCTCGACTATCGGGGCGATCACCTCAGATGGGCGCTTCTTTCAGAACACCAAGACCGGCGCGATCAAGCATGGCGATGTCATCGGGTTTCTCCAACATCTGCTGCGTCATGTGGCTGGAGAGATCATCGTCGTGCTGGATAACGCGGGCATTCACCGGGCTAAGGCCGTACAAGCGTTCGTGGCTTGCCACGAACGCTTGTCGCTGGAATATTTGCCGCCATATGCGCCGGAACTGAATCCGATTGAGTTGGTCTGGGCCTACCTCAAGCGTCATGTTCTGGGGAACTTTTGTGCTCGCACGGTCAGTGTGTTGAAGGAGAAGCTGGTGGCCGCCTGGCACCGTGTGCGATACGTCAACCTCCCACAACAATTGTTCGATATGAGTTTATGCCGCGATCAATAAGCCTTCCGCGCGAAGGTGGTTCATGACTGACGGTCGCGCGACCCTCGCCGTGCTGCTGCGACATGAGGCGAAGACGAACTCCTACAAGTTTGCGTTGGTGCGCGCGCTCAACGACCTGGCGCTGACTATTCGAAGTAGCCGGCTCCTATAGGTGTCTACCTATATTGAATTGACCAGCAAGCACAGGTTGCTAATGAGCAATTCTTAGAAGGACTCAGTCATCAAGGAGATTGTCCAAAGTGCGTATTACTTTGTCGCCCATAAGCACAATCAGACCAAACTTCATATCATCAATATCCCCAGCGTGAGCATCGATACGATTCTGGTCAAGTTGATCAATAAAAGCTAGTAGCTCGATCTTTTGTATTGCTGCATCTTTCCTGTCACTTTGCATTGCCTGGAATGCCCCCCATTCTTTATCGAGGATTGACTTAATATCTTTTAGATATAGACGAGATTTTAGAATTTCGTCCGGATTTATACCGTGAAGCTTCGCTTTGTCGTATGAAACAGAATGACTAACTAATGACGCTCCCCATTTACTAACTCCATACTTAAATTTTAAGCCTCTCTTAATGAGCTTCTTTAGTCTATCTTCACAACCATTTCTGATACGTCCAATCTCAGATCTCTTCCATTCAACTGTCAGCTCTTTGGGTTGCTCATTTTTAACTGCTGATTCTTTTTTCTTGCTATTCCTGATATGTCTTTTAATCTCAGGAATCATAGAGGGTATTGTTATGTTTTTATCGGAATCAACAAGGCCATACCAGTGAAGGTGGTTAGAGAATTCCGGGAATTCTTCCGAGAGTGATATAAAGCTCTGACGATCTTGATTTGCAAGCATCCCAAGCATTTCATATTCTTCAGGGTACCACCTACAAATCTGATCCAAAATTTGTCTGTAAAATGAGCTCAAAATTTTATTGATTTCTTCAGTATTCTTTTCGAATGTTGCCTTCGTAATCTTAGTCGGAATTGCGTAAGCTTGACCCAGCGATTTATGGACTGTACTGCAGGCTAAGCGCACAAGCATAGGATGGCCGCCATAATACCGCTTGAGGTGCTCGACTGCATCACGATCAAACTGTAATCCCATGTATCTTCCAAGGGAATTTACCATTTTTCCAAGCTCATCTATCTCAAGCCCCGGCATGTATTGAGGTATAATCCAATTAAAGAGAGGATTTTCTGAGCCTTCAAAGGTCGACTTTTCAGCAACGTAACCATTTACCCCCGATAAAATAAAAACTATATTTCGGTTCGTTGTATGGATCGCCCTTATAGTCTTCCAAAAGTCGATGAAATCTTCTTTCCAATGAGGATTCTTTTCGTTAACTGGACTGATGTGCTCAATTTCATCGATCGCGATGACGTAGGTTACTGTTTTGTCAAGCTTATTAGTTAGTGAGGAAAAACGCTTCCCCCCGCTGGCCTCCGTATAGTCATTACCTATTTGTTCGTCTTTTGGCAACATTTGCTCTGCAATGTGTTGAAGGAGCTGCCACCATCTTAAGGAGTAAACGGCTTGGTTTTCAGCGTTTATAGAAATCATCTTGAATTTATTGGATTTCATTAAACGGCTCATCTTAAGAAGAACCGAGGTCTTTCCTGTCCTTCTTAGACCGAATATCCCAATATTTTCACTCTGTCTTATTTTTGCCCTAATCTCGTTAATGATAGCCATACGGCCAAAGAACATCTCATCGCTCTGCAGAGGCTGTCGAATATCAAATAAGTCACTATTGATAGCAGCTCTCCTAATAGTATTAGTCAATTCCTCCGACATTTTGTCAAATTTCAAGTCATCATTAAGGAAAGGTACGATGATCCTAGTGGATCTTGGATCATTTGAAGACTCAATCGCAGAATCTTCAAATTTATTACCCACTCCTGTTACGAATAGTAGCAGATTATCAAGGTCCTGATTATTAAGACACAAATTATCAGCTAGTCCCAACAAGCTTTTTCTAAAGTGTGAATCTCGAGTGACGATAAGTAATATCTCAGAGGAGCTTCCAAGAACCTTCTCGCCATGAATATCCGGCTTTAAAAAGAAATAATAAATTCCCTGGGAAGTGGATTTAGAATACCTAAATCCACTCTTTATATTAAAGAGTTTAGTAAATGGCTCAAGCAAATTTCTAAGATCCTGCTGACCGTTAAGTATTCCCGAGCGCAAGCTTGGATTAATCTCTCCCATATTTCCTCCATAAAGCACTTTGGCAGCCAACAGCTACACACATTTCGTCAACCAATTCGTCAAATCCCCAAAGGCACACGTCTTTGCTCAGCGTCGCTATTTTTGGGCGTCACAGTCCACAAAAACTCAACTCTGCCGATATTGATGCCTCACTGTAGCGAACTGCACAAAGAGCAATTGACAGATTTGACCAGGATGTTGGGGGTACCGACATCTGGTGTGGCACACCTCTCAGCACCTGACACTTCGAGAAATTGACGTTCCTGTTGGCGAAAATGGCGTGCTGAGCAGCCCAAGGCAGGCCCAGAACGCGTTACCGCCCCACCGGACCGCCTGACCGAGCACCTGCCAGCCGATGCGCACCTGGCTGACCACGGCCCGGCCGCGGTTGTACTGCCGCGCTGGGCTCTCTTGCACGGTCTGCGCGCCCACCCGGGCCATCCACGCCAGCGCAAGACACAGCAGTCCGAACAGCCGGGCAATTCGATCCGGGGCGGTCATGTGCATGGCCTCCAGGTTCAGCCCGCGGCCCTTCAACGACGAGAACGCGGACTCGATGCCCCAGCGGAGACGATAGGTGTTCAAGACGTCCAGGACGGGAAGATCCGAAGCAACGATCACCCTGTCCCCTGCGGGGGCCAGGGTGATGACCACGTGCATCCATCCGCCGAACACCCAGGTCCCTTCAAACAGGGTCCGCACTTCGCCCGGTTGCAGTGTGGTGAACAGGTCCCGGGCAAGGTCATCCTCGACGCGGGTGTTCTTCCGGATGCGCATACACTGACGGATGCGTTTCCAGCGCAGGAAGGTGCACCATTCCTGACCGACGAACTCGCGGTCCGCGATCAATGCGGCCCAGCGTCTGGCGGGCAGCACTTTGAGCAGGCGAGCGACCAGGAGGATGCGGGCCGCGGTGCTGCTGTTCCTTTGATGCGGCAGGATCGACCAGACGAGGGGGATGACTGCGCCACCGAGGATGGCCCCCAGCACCAGGATGTTCAGCGGGGTCTGGCCGTAGTGCCACGTCGTCCGGTCCATGATCAGCGTGAGTTTGCCCTCAGCGAGCAGGGGAAGCAGGACGTCACAGACGTCCTGCGGAGTGAGTTGAGCGTCGTGGAAGACCCGGGCCACCGTGCGGGTTTTGGAGTCCATCGTGGCGTTCCTGGGCAGATGGAGGGCAATCTTCCGGTGCAGCGTGGATTCCGCCTGGAGCACTGCCAGGAGCACTTCCGCGAGCCGCTTCAGGGCATTGAGGCGGCGATGAGGCAGGTGGGCTTTGAGGTGAGCGGCCAGCGTGTCAGCATGCAGTCGGGCAGAACCTTTGATCGTCACAGACCAAGATGCTGCCCTTTGTCATGCCGCACTGCGTCCAGGACGCCATTCAACGCGAAGTGTCAGGTGCTGAGGGCACACCTATTGATAACGACGTAAATACGAGCTGGTATGCTGGAGGTGTGGCTGAATGGCATCCATCCAAATACTCCCGAGCGCAGCTGGAGGAACGTCGACTGGCGGCGACCCCCTGGCTTCAAGGGGGCCAGCATTCACAGCAGGTGATTGCCCAGCACTTCGGCGTGTCCGTACACACCGTCAGCAACTGGAAGAAACGCCTGAAGCGCACCGGTAGTCTCCAGGCAACGGTGACGACAGGACGCCCCTCCCGACTCACCACCGCCCAGCTCGAACAGGTCCGCACCCTCCTGAGGGAGGGTGCGCTGCACCATGGCTTCCCTGACCCGACCTGGAGCACCAGACGAGTCGCAGACCTGATCGGGCGGCACTTCGACGTGTGGGACCACCCCGATCACGTCCGGAGAATTCTTCGTCAGCTGGGGTTCACGCCCCAGATGCCGGATGGACGGGCAGCAGAACGCAATGAACTCCGGATCGCGTCCTGGACAGAACAGGTGGCGCCGGAGTTGGGAAAAAAAGGTCGCGCAGGGCGCCACCCTGGTGGACCTGGATGAGGTTGGCTTCTCGCTGAACGGTGTGCGAAGACGAACGTGGTCGACCAGGGGCGTCACGCCCCTGGTCACACTCCCGGCCAACTGGGAAAAACGCTCGACGATCGGGGCGATCACTTCGGACGGTCGATTCTTCCAGCACACGAAGCATGGGGCGATCCGGGGTGGGGACGTCATCCGGTTCTTCCAGCATCTGATGCGCCATGTGCAGGGGGAGATCGTGGTGGTGCTGGACAACGCGGGCATTCACCGAGCGAAGGCAACTCAGGCGTTCGTGGATCTCCACGAACGCCTGTCGCTGGTGTTTTTGCCGCCGTACGCTCCGGAGTTGAATCCAATCGAGCTGGTGTGGGCGTACGTGAAGCGGAATGTGCTGGGGAACTTCTGTGCCCGCTCAGTGGGCGTGCTGAAAGCGAAGCTGACGACGGCCTGGCAACGGGTTCGGTACATCGACCTGCCTCAACATTTGATGGACTTTAACTTATGCCGTTATCAATAAGATTAAGTTGCCAGCACCCCGCTCGGTGACTGGCAGTTCGTGGGGGGGAACGGGGCGATGACGTACGAGACGCGTGCGGGCAGGCCCTTGCAGGTAGGGTTGGTCTACAGTCCTGACGATGAATACCGCTCGTTCATGGAGACGCTGCCTGAAGGGGCGGACGGCATCCTGTACGTGATCGTGGAACCTGGCCCGTTCTATTGATAACGGCGTAGCTTTGTATCGGTTGCCGTCAGACTTCAGGTGTCTGGGTGACCTTTATCGCCGACGGGGCTGGACGGGAGCAAGGCGAACCTGTGCCGTTATCAATAAGGCACTGAATGCCGTGGCCATCACCAACCTCTCCGCCAGTGATGAACTGCGGGTGTTTGGAGAAACCCTCACCCGGCTGGACACACCGCGCCCTTCAGGGCGCGGTGTAAATACCCCTCCGACGACGGACCGGCCACTTCCTGAGTCTCACCAGCAGGCAGTGTCCGCTCAGAGGAGGCTGTATGCGGGCCCAGCCGGCTGGGCCTCAGAGGACTTTTCCTGGAAGCCAGACCGTCGATGAGATCACAGCGGGAGATTCCGGCACGCGAACCATTCAGGCGTCTTGGACAGAAGTCACCGCAAGGGAAAGGTCTGTGTCACAGCAGTTGATTCACCAACCGCTGGGGCTTCCCGCGGCCTGATCCGTCTCCGGAACAGCGCTCGTTCCTATGACGCGACCTACCCCCCAAAGGATTCCAACGGTAACGCCTCCTCCGCTTTACCATCGTCCTCTTCAAGGAGGTGTAGGACAGCTGTACGAGCCCCCTGACCTCACCTCAGGCAATGGAAGACCATTCCTGAACCCGATGAGCCCTCACGGCCCTTGTGTCGCCCAACAGACCTATTCTTGACTTTGGATTCAGGCCGCTCAGTCGCATCGAGCTCAGGATTCCTCAGATCAGGAGAAGACCGGTTCCGCTGCATCGTCAATGGATGAGGCACCTTGAGGGCCTTCCACCATCCTGGCGTACATCCAGTTTGGCCTCCCCCGCACTGGAGAGTTCATAACTCTCCACGCCCGATCCGCCTTCAATCCACCAGGTCGGTTGTGCCGGGGGAGCCCTGCCGGTTGCCCCAAAGCAGCACCGTTTGTGCAGGCTGGCTGTCCTGCTTGAGCGCGGCCAGCTCCGCGGCAGTGACCAGGCCACGTAGATAAAGTTCGGTCGCCGTATCCTTCAGCGCCTCAGGGAGCATGATCTTTCGAAGAATGAACCAAGCGGTCTGGACAGAGCGCTCCTCGTCTTCAGGGGCCGCCAGCAGCGGCTCAGCTGGGGCTTTGGTTCGGGCTGGAGAAGAGGGTTTCTGGACGGTAGTCTCCTCGGTCACGGCGTACTTCAACGGGTTGCGGAGAATATCCACCAGGAGCCCACTCGTGTTCTTGGCCCGGTAGCCGCCGGCGATCAATGCATCGTAGGTCCGTACCGCCTCCTTCACAGCCTCCAGACCGTATTCCGACGCGTACTTCAGAGCAGCGCCCTGGGTGATGCGGCGGCTGGTCAGGGCCGCCACGGCCTCCGGACGGGCCGGTGATGTCGTGGTCTGCGCGAAGACATATTGCACGTCCTGCTCTTTGCCGCGCCCGATATAGCTGACGTCCGCCAGAAAACCCGAATCCAGCAGCTGCTGATGAGGCGCGTGGAGTGCCCGGCGGATGGTGTCCGGCCGGCCGTTGATCCCCAGCCGCTCCGCCCAGGGCAACAGGGCCGTCTGATACACCAGCTGCTGTGGGCGGTCCACCGGGTTCTTCTCGTCTTCCAGCTTGCGGTACAGCGTGCGCGTCAACGGCTGGTTGAGATTCCTGAGAATGTTCAGGTCGACTGGCCGGATGTAGCCGAGCCGGATGCTCCGCGCAAGGTCGGGATCCAGGGTGACCTGAAACAATGCTTCAGCGGTCAGGAATTCTTCCTCGAAATGGGTTGGGGCTCGCCGCCGTTCGATGACTTTCCAGTTCTGGATCAGGCTGGTGCTGAGGGATTGATAGGTTTCGTCCTTTCGGTCGTACCAGCTATCCGTGATGGTGTAGGTGCTGTTGCGCAGGCGGGTCAGGCTGGGTTTTATGGCGGCGTAGCTGTGCCCACCGATGGGGAGCGCGGCGTACACCAGCAGTTGATACGCCGTCACGCGAAATGTGTTGTCTTGAGGCATGCCTGCGCCGATGTAGGCGTTGGTCAGCCCGAACAGAATGTCGTTGTCGATGCCGTGCGGCACCACGTCGTTCGCACTGGCGACGCAACTGACGTTGACAGTGATGCCGAGGTGATCGGCGGACGACCAGGAGCGTGTCCAGGACGTCATGGTGTCCGGTATACGCGAGGCGGCCAGGACCAGGGAGAGCCGGTTCAGATTGCGTTCCTCGCTACTGGAGAGCATCAGCTCCTGACTTGTCTGCGCTTCGGACGCCCTTTTCCGTGACACGCCTTATGGTAGCGCTGGTTGGGTCGTCGGAGAATCGTTCGTGACGTCCTTTGATTGTTGATCATTCTTTTGGGCGTTTACTGATAAAAGATTGTTTAAAAAGATTGATGATCATCATCAAAGCTTACCGAGATCGAGCGTCTGGCACACTGTTTTCACTTCGAATTCCACAAGTCCGCAATAGCAATTCCACAAGTCCGCAATAGGAACAAGAGCTTAACTCCACAAGTCCGCAATGCCGTCACTTCGTGACTCCACAAGTCCGCAATATGAGCTCCACAAGTCCGCAATAGTGTGGATCACTGAATTCCACCAGTCCGCAATAGGGCCACGTCGCATTTCCACAAGTCCGCAACAGGTTTTGGAGCCCCAATTCCACAAGTCCGCAATATGAGCTCCACAAGTCCGCAATAGTGTGGATCATTGAATTCCACCAGTCCGCAATAGGGCCACGTCGCATTTCCACAAGTCCGCAACAGGTTTTGGAGCCCCAATTCCACAAGTCCGCAACAGGGGGTAGGGGTGTTTCGGAAGACATGAGGACCAGGCTGCTGACCAGTACGTGCAGGGAGAGCCCAGTGCTCTCTACGCTGAACAGTTGCTGGGACACGCGCTTTCCGCAACTCCAGGCAGAGCGACTTGTTTTGCACCAGGAACGATCTGAACAGCGGGGCATGGCGGAGATGTTCAGGTCACACGAGATGGTCCTCATCTTCCAGGCACACATAACGTTATGTGTGATTCCGCTACCCTAGGGACGGTTGTGGCAAGTTGTTGAGGTAGGGTGACGCGGTGCTGAGCGGTCAGAAACTCCCTGGTTACCGATTCCCCCTTGCGGTGATCAGTTACGCCGTCTGGCTCTACCACTGCTTTACCCTGAGCTACCGGGACGTCGAGGAACTCTTGCTGGAACGGGGCATCGCCGTCACCCGCGAGTCCATTCGGACCTGGTGTATCAAGTTCAGCGACCCCTTTGCCCAGGGTCTACGCCATCGAGAACCCCGACGGGGTTCCCGGTGGCACCTTGACGAGATGTGCGTGGACGTGGGCGGTGTCAAACACTGGCTGTGGCGGGCCGTCGACGAACACGGAGCCGTGCTGGACGTCCTCCTTCAGGAACAACGCGACACCGAGGCCGCCAGATCGTTCTTCCACCGATTGCTGGAGGAATACGACGTGCCGGAGGTCATCCATACCGACAAGCTTCGGAGTGACGGCGCAGCTCTTCGGGAATTTCCTGTGCTCCACAGCGTGGAGCACGTCCAGATCGTCTCCACGGCCCGCTGTAACAACCTGATCGAACAATCCCACCGCCCGACACGACGCCAGGAACATCAGCAGCGAGGTTTCCGGTCACGGCAGCGGGCACAAGGTTTTCTCAACCTGCACGCCCGCATCACGAATCTTCACCACCCTGCTCGCTCCACCGTTCCCGCTCGCCACCGGCGTCACCACCAACAGACCGCCTTCAAGACGTGGCAAGAAACCGTGCGGCAGGCGGCCTGAACTTCAAGCCGCCTGCCTTCCCGCAGCCCCTCTGCTTCCGTGAAGCACAACCACCTCAACAACTTGCCACAACCACTTGCCTGGGTTCCGGACGACATCAACCAGCAGACCACCCTTGCTGCGGGCTTTGTAGCCGTCTTTCAGGAGGGCGGCGTGGAGCGCGACGGCCTGCTCGATGACGTCTGCACTGAATTCACGGGCGAGTTTCTCCGACACGGGGCGGGTGACGCCGCCCTGCATGAGCGCCGCCACGATGCGGGGGTCTGGCGGCGCGGCCACCTCGCCGAAGACGTACGTCACGATCTGCTTCTGACCGCGTCCGGTGTACTCGACACTGGTGAGCACGCCGCGGTCGATGAGTTCCTTGTGGACTGGGGCCAGGGCGCGGCGGATCATGTCCGGGCGGTCGCTGTTGAGCTTGCAGGCCTGCGCCCAGTCCATCAGTTTCACTTCGAACGCACCGATGCGCCGCTCGGGGTGTTCCGGGTCGATCCGCTGGGCGTCCAGCAGGCGGTACAGGGCCCGGGTGGGGGGCCGCTTGAGGCTCTGCATGAACGGGAGGTGGAGCGGCTTGAGGTACCCCGCGCGGATGCTGGCCGTGACGTCGCGCGGCAGGGTCACGCAGATCAGGCTCTGCTCGTCGACCTCTTCAGCAGCCTTGCCGGTGAATGCCACCTTGTCCAGGTACCGGAAGGTAGAACTCGTCCACCGGCCGCGCTTGGCGTCGCGCCAGGTGCGGCTGATGACGTACTGCGTGCCTTCGAGGCGCATCAGGCTCAGCCGCAGGTTGATGTAGTTCTGGCCGTTGATGTGCAGGCCAGCGCTTTTGAGCAGCTGGTACGCGGTGACGCTGATGGTGTCGTCGTCGGGGCAGCCCAGTTCGATGAAGAGGTTGATGATGGCGGCGCTGACGTCCGTGTCAATGCCGTGGGGACTACCGTAGTCCGGGAGACCGCGGCAGCTGACGTTGTAGTCGCGGCCGTTCAGGGAGTACGTGACGGTCCAGTTGAGGTCGGCGTCGGTAACCCGTTCCTTGACGGAGATCAGTGAGTGCTGGGAGAGATTCACTTCGTCGAAGCGTCGAATCGCTCCCTGGTCGCGCTCTTCTGCGTTGGTCACCCTGGCCTCCTGGTTCAGTTTACCCAACGGGCCGAGGTGCGGTGGCACTGCCCTGTTCTTTGTTGTTCTGTCTTTTTTTTACTTCTTAACAGATTGATGACAACATCAAAGGGGTGGTCGAACTCTGTGCTGGACGGTCAAAATCGAGGGAAACCCCGCAAGTTCGTCTGCATTTCCCCGCAAGTTCGTCTGTATTTTCGCCTTGAAATCCCGCAAGTTCGTCAGGTCGGAGTCGAGACTTTCCCGCAAGTTCGTCAGTACCAATCCCACAAGTTCATCAGTATTGATCGTCGCCGAACTCCGCTCCAGCCTGCGAAATTCCGCAAGTTCGTCAGTAGTGCCTGACTCGTTTTTCGCGTGTTTTCGCCGAAGCGCTCCTGGAATCCCGCAAGTTCGTCTGTAGTGCCGTTCGGAACGAAATATCAGTTGGCCGAAGCGCGTCCAGAAAGACAATTTTCCCTGGAATCCCGCAAGTTCGTCAGCATGTTACGCCCGCCAATCCCGCAAGTTCGTCAACACTCGCCCAGTCTCTTCCCGCAAGTTCGTCAAGTCGCCTCTGACCGTTATCGTCCGGTCTGAGCACACGCGCTGGCTGGTCAGGGTGAGCGGCGCCGGGTGGATGCGAGGGATGCGGGCCCAGGACGGGGCACAGGGTCTGAACTCCGTGCAGGAGGGAGGCCGCGACGGCTGGATGAGCCCATAGACCGCTGAATGATCCTGTAGGCCCAGCGTCTCCCACTACTCGGATCGACGGCCCTGGTCAACCACGACGTCAGTCGCAAGGTGCGCGAGTCAGTAGGGTCCGGCGCTACTCGAGCGGCGCCACGCCGCGTCCGCCGGCGTTCAGTTGCAGGTTCAGCGGCGCGAGGCTGGTCTGCCGCAGGACCAGCCACCACCACGTGAGGCCCGGGGCGCCCGGCGCGTACTCACGGGCGTACAAGTCCAGCGTGACCCCGGCGAACGATACCTGCCAGCGGTCCGGTTGCTTGAATCCCCAGGTGCGGCGAGCGGGGGCAGGGTGGCCTCCTGCACGGTCCAGACGTGGCCGGCCACCGTCACGCGGACCGGACGGCCCGCGCCGTCGACGTCCACGGCGCAGCGCACGTGCAGATGGCCCGTCACGTGCGGCCCGGCGCAGTCTGAAGGAACGGGAACGAGTCCATCGGTTGTCGCGAGGCTACAGGATTCGCAGGCCAGCCCGTTGGGAGTACAGGGTCGTCAGAAGTATTGAATCTGGGTGTGGGCCTGCACACCTCCGGGTGGGTCAACCCCTCTACTCCAGATGTGCTTTGACAGTATATAGAAGACACATCGGCCGTCGCGCTCGGCCACCATTGCCCTCTCTGCCCCTGCTTCTCCCCTAGCTTAGGCATGCGCAGAGGCATAGCAAGGATGGTTTTTAGGAAAACTTCCTTCTATATATTGGTGTTGTGGACGTCACCGATCTCCAAGATTTGCTGAGCAGGGGAGACCTGCATGGAGCGCTTGATGCGCTGACGCCTCTCCTGCCGGGTGCCCCTGGTCATGCCACACACCTGAACGTCCTCAGCGGCCTGCGCGTGTACCTCCGCTGGATCGAAGAAACCGGGCACTCCGTCGTGAACGCCGACCACGCCCAGGCACAGGCCTACAGCGCCTGGCTGGCCGCTCAGTACGCGCCCGCCACGCACAAGAACCGCCTCACCCAGGTCCGCACGCTGTACGACCTGCTGCAGGAACAGGGGCTGGTTGAGGGGAATCCCTTCCGGGGCGTGCAAGGCGCCCTGAACCGCCCCCACGACCACCGGCAGGCTTATCCCCCGGACGACGTCGACCGCCTCCTTGCTGAAGCGAACCTCGAGGAACGTACCCTCGTGCTCCTCGGCGCCCACGGGGGCCTGACTGGACCTGAAGTCCTGGGCCTCACCTTCGAAGCCATCGACCTCGCCCTGGGCCAGCTCAAGCTCCCAAGCCGCACCGTCCAGGCCAGCGAAGCCCTCATGGGCGCCCTGGAGCGCTGGGGCCACCAGCGCGGCCACACGGCCCTGTTCAGCGCCACCGGGCCCGTCTTCGACTACGCCACAGCGTTCCACCTGCGGAAGAAACTGTACTTCCTCTGCCAGCGCGCCGACGTCACCTACCGCGCCTGGCACGCCCTGCGCCACGCCGCCGGGCTGCGGCTCCTCACCCAGGTCCCAGTCCTCACGCCCCACACCCGACAGACCATCCAGCAGATCCTGGGACTGAACTCCCGCGAATCCCTACGTCCCCTCCTCACGCTCAGCGGGCGAACCAGACCCAGACGACGCTGACGACCCGCTGGTCTTGTCCAGGACCACCTTCTCAGATCTACCTCTCCGTGCCAGCCTCCCATGCCCTGCTCGAACATGACCGATGTCAAAGCCAGTATTTCTGAGGCGCGATCAGCGAGGCACTGCTGATCGCGCGGATCGGCGTGGAGGACGTGGACGCCGACCACAACGCCCACCATCGCCCTGTACATCCTCAACCGCGCGCGCCCTGCAGCCGGCGTTCCCGGTGCTCGGCCCCACAGAGGAGACGTCCTGGCGCAGCGGGAAGCGGAACTGGGTAGGCGGCCCCCGTACAGGACGATTCGGGTGACGGCAATGCTCCGCCGGAGAGCAGGGCGATGCATAGACTTGGGCATGGTCACGCGCGTGGAACTGAGCATCTGAGTCACCGGCCTGGGCGCAACGGCAGACGAAGCGACACTGAATTCGGCCCAACCCCTAAAAGTCAAGGGAGTTGAGCGCGGCGCAGTGGAACTGGCCAAGCGGATGGACGGCGATACTGGCCATGACCTTGCCCCGGACGAAATCCCCGAAGATGACGCCTTTGGACCCCGTGATGATTGACGGATAGCTCCACCCATTCCCCGGACCGAGTGGATAAGCTGTGGCATGACCAAGAGAGAGAACGTGGCCATTCACTTGGCCGGGCATGCCAGTCCTGTGTCTTTCAGTGTGGACGAGAGCGAGCTGTCGACGCTTCTGCAGGTCGCCGAGCAGCAGGCGGGCTGCGTGGCATTGCCGTCGCCGCAAGGCCTCGCGTACATCTACGGCCGCCACATTCAGCGCATCATCCGGCCTGAATTCCGAAATGAGCGCACTTTGGAATCTGTTGGAGAAGCCGAAGGGTCCATCGTCACAGACAGCGCGCTCTAATCTCCAAGTCTTCTGATAAGCCCCGCTCAGGCGGGGTCTTGACGGTCACGCTTATTCGAATCAGCTGAACATGAACCCGGTTGAACAGCGCCGGTTGGCTCTGACCCGCGTGGCAAAGGAAGGGCACCCCGCGCAGGCGCGGGATGCAGTGCTCTGGCAGGTTCAGCAGGTGCTCACGTGATCGGGCTCCACAGCCGAACCGGTGCGGGGGCAGATCCTGGAACGGCAGGGCCTGTCGGCCCCGGTGATCGACGCCCGCACGGAACAACTGCAGCTGATGCCGTTCTGCTCCTGAGCGGGAAGGCGGTGACCAGTCGCAGCCCACCGTCTACCTTGAGCAGCCCTCCCTCGGCGGCTGGCTCACCTGGAGCCGGGGCCTGGTCATCTTGAGCTGACTGCGCGTCCGGTTCCCCTTATTGATAACGGCACAGGTTCGCCTTGCTCCCGTCCAGCCCCGTCGGCGATCAAGCTCACCCAGACACCTGAAGTTCGGCGGCGACCGATACAAAGCAACGCCGTGATCAATAGTGGTAGTCCGTTGACTGTAGGCACATATGATGTCCTGGACGTCATTTACGCGATATAGAGCGGAAGTGGGTCGCCCTGTCCCACCCGTTGAAGGAGTCGTCGGAGTGGCCGAGGAGGTCGCATGGTGGTGTACGCGCGCCAGGCTCGCCACACCCACACGAAGGGTTCCAGCCACAGCCTGACCTGACGTCACAGGACACTCCAACCGGGCGGGTGCGATGCACCCGCCTGATGCGCATCTGCGTCAGAATCTGCAGGCGCTTGATCGTCCCACCAATGCAGAAAACAGAACGCCGCGCAGACCAGACTCCAATGCCGTCGCAACGCCAGATCAGATCTGGCCTGACAATGCGTCCATCCCAGATGCTGCTTCACTTCGCGATACGCCTGCTCGATCCGGGGACGGCGCGCATAGAGCCGCGCCACCTCAAGCGAAGAGGCCGGAGGCGTCGACACCCGGAACGGCGACACGTCCTGTTCGTCCTCGCGCAGGTTCGTGATCAGGTACTGGGTGGTGTCAGCCGGGAGTGACACCGGATCCGGTGTCACGACCACCAGGCGCAACGCGCGCCCAGGACCATACGGCCCTCCAGCCGCTTCAGTGATCCAGAACGGCCGTTCGTCGCCATTGGCAAACGTACGGGTGAACGGATGCCAGTCGGTCGGCGCTGCAAGCAGCGCCAGTTCTTCGACGCCTCCCGGCTCACCTTGCTCGTGCCACCAGGCGTATGAACTGGGCAGCGCCAGGACAAAGGGAACCGACTCCCTGAGCAGGGATGTCAGAAAAAACTCGTTGCGTCCGTACAGGCAGTCCGCGACCACGGCGCGGTACGGCCAGTTATGGCGCACCGCTTCAATCAACTCGGCGGCCAATTGAGGTTTGGTACGGAAGGCCGGATCGCTGGTCTTGCGTGGGAAGTGATGCGCGGGCGTGTCGGGCCTCAATTGCAGTGGGCAGTAGGCCTGTGGCGTGTCGTACAGCACGTGGACCGTCACGATCCCTGAATCCACTTTGCCCAGGCTGCCCAGGTCTTGTCGGCCCACGTGCGCAGTGTGCGTGCCGTACTTGCGGTCACCAGTCTCGTCGATGACCAGCACGGCGTCTTCTGTTGGCGCGGTGCGTTTCACGGTGCGCATGAGGTCCAGTCGCGCCTGATGCAGCGCATCCGGGTTCCAGGTGCTTTCCGAGAGAAACCACTGCAGTCGCTGAGCCGCTTTGTGGTGACTTCCGGACTTGCCGGGTTCCGTGTTGGCCAGCCCGGTAGCCGTCTTATGCCGTTCGGTGCCGATCAGCAAGCCCTGGAGGTAGACACGCAGCGCTTCGCGCTGCGTTGGACGAGTCAAGACATGGTCCAGCCGGGCGCAGTACTGGTCCAGTGGATCCGCCACCAGAACATCTGTATCCATGCTCCAGTGTGCACCTCAGACAGTCAACGGACTACCAATAGACTGCGAGGCCGGGAGGCCCGCCATGACGTTCGTCCACCACCCCACCACCCGCGACGTGGTCTACCTGAACGTCCTGCTCAATACGTTGGGCAGCCCGCAACGCCATCAGGTGGCGCAGGCCGCGCAACGCGCGCTCAACCGCGGAGAGATTAAGCCGCACGCCGGCTGGGGCGCCGACGCCCTGCGGTACACGCCAGCGCTTCGATACTGGTGGGCACGGACCATCCAAGTGGTCCACAGACCGGAGAACACACAGGACGACGAACTGAGCGCCCGACCATTGGCAGCGCCAGCCGAAGTACACCTCGAACAGGTGGTGCGAACTGCTTTTCCGGGTGTGCAGCCGTGGGCGCTCCACCTGCTGGGGACGCTGGGCGCAGCGCACCCACCTGGGGACGTTGCAGGCCTCGCGGCTAAGTGGTGGGACGTCATCGCGCGCCAGCGCGGCGCCACGCGGCTCATGGGCGTGCGCGGGACCCTGCCGCGCGCCCACGACACCTTCGCGCACCTGCAGAAGGTCGCCGCGAAGACCGCGCCACAGAGCCTCAACCGCGCACGCCCAAGGGGAACTCGACATTGACCTGAGTCTGGGTTCTTTCCAGAGCCTACCTACTTTGGATACTGCATGCGGGACGAGCGCTCACTGATGCGAGCGGCCAACACAACGTCTCCGCCAGACGTCATAACTACAGAAAATACGTCTAGCACGCAGAGTCAATCAATCTGCGGACAAATAGCGTCCTGCACGGCTAGAACTGATTTTCGCTACCTTGTTGCTTCGGCTGCGCACGGTCCTAGAGCGGAAAATCCCTGTAAGCCCACGATAGGGATCTTTAAGTGTTATCTAAAATCGTCGGTCCGTCATGTGCGCCTTGTACTGAGCGGAGTAGTTGTGTCGCAACACGGTCGGGGGTCATTGGAGGCTCATCACGTCTTCTCGGAGCATTGCGAAGTCTAGGTTCTCGAGGTGGCTCCGGTGTTCGGCGATCATCCCTTCAAGACGGATGGCTTTGCGCGCGAGAAATTCTTGTCGTGAGTTCCAGTAGTGCTGGTAGCGGCGCTGCACATCAGAGGATGGCACGAATTCATCGTCAGGGTAGACCTGACTGGTCGGCCATGGTCCCGAAACCCACCCAATGGCTTCGAACTGCTGGCGCCGACGCAGCAGGTACTGTTCCTGTTCCTCCAGATAAACCACGTACTCTGCGAGCGCTTTGTGTTGTGTTTCTCTGGAAACATACTTCTTTTTCCGGGCTCTGATGGCCCGAGTGGTGAAGCGGCGAGGGGGCGGCCACTTGGTGAATTTCGAGAAGTCGGGGGTGAGTTCCGCGGTGAGGTCCCTGTCCTGGGCCTCAGCCAGCAAGCGCCGCGCCTCTGGATTACGAGTGAAGATAGAGCGGTGCATCCGTGCATCTGGGTCGAATTGCCGGACCGTGGCAATCACATTTGAAACCCGAAGGTTCCGCTTGGAGGGTGGGAGATGCACCTGTTGTTCCGCGAGAAAGGCCAGCGCCTGTTTGACCAAGCGCAGATTGGACTGGGCGGAATTTCTGCGTGGGGCAGATTGATTCAGGGTTGGGTCGGTCATAGTCCTGTTGGGAGGCGGGCCTGAAGGGATTCCCAGAGGGTCAGCTGCTGCGGTATGGGTTGGAGGTGGGTGGTACTGGTCGTCTGGCCAAATGTGTACGTCAGGGTGGTGTCTTTATATCGGTGCCCGAGTCCCTCTTGAATGACGTGCAGTGGTGTTCCCAGGTCCAACCGGGCGAGGGTATTGGCATACCTAAGGTCATGGGCGGCAAAGAAATCTGCCAGTCCTTCCAATTCGACCCCTAGCGAGCAGTGACGCGCTAAGCCGCGCAGGTGAGTTTGTAGGAGGCAAGCAGTACCCGTCGAAAACAGGTACTTTCCAGTGGTGTAGCCCATTGCCTTGGCGCGTTCTGGATGGAGTACCGGCCAGCCTGGCCACCGCTCTTCGTGAAGGGCCATGAGATGGGTGATGTGCGGATTGAGTCTTTTCGGCACCTGATGAAATGTCGGCGTTTGTGGAGCGCGCTTTCCGTACTTCGCGAGCACCTGGAACGTGAAGTAGCCTTCACTTCTACCTGAATACCCCTTGTCGATCCGGATCTGCTGACCTTCGTGGATGCGCATTCCGGTCGCAAGGGTCAGCAGGACGAAGAGCGTGCCGTAGGCAACACCCGCACTCAACGCATCCATGTCGAGCAGGACGCGTGGCTGTTGACCTGCTGCACGCGCGCACGCGTAGTGCTGTTGGCAGAGGCGGTGCAGACCTCCTGATGGCCTCATTACCCCCGACCGTCCCTGGGTGAAGTCGAGCTTTCTATGGCCGGCCCCCAGCAGGCATTGCCGGAGGGCCGTGTCATACCAAGCGTCGTGTAAAACAGCGAAAAAAGGTTTTTCGAGAGGTTCGCCGCTCGGGCTATACGCCCCTAGATATTCGGTGAGGACGACGTCGGCGTGGCTGAATCGATTGGGCAGCGCGCTGCCCATGTCCCTCGCCTCCTGATCCAGGTGACGGTCTGTAGTGATTCGAAAGGAGAGGGTGGCCGAGTGATCGGGTAAGGTAACGTCGTACTGCAGGGGTGCGCGTCCCCCCTCGACGAACCGCAGCCGCGCTTCTTTCGCTGCGGCATAGAGTGCCTGAAACGCAAAAGAGCGGCATTCATTCACTAGAAACAGAGGCAAAATCTTCGGCATCAGCGCGTCGAGCCTGCGCTGTCGGCGCGCCGTTTGGTCCGCGCGGGCCTGGAGAAGGAGGTCATCCAGATCAAGGGGTGCCGAGAAGAGTGGCAGTGCCCAGGGAGCGAGTTGGCCCTCCAGGTGAGGTTCGTTTTCAATCAACCTTGTCTGAGCGTCCGTTGCCACAATGTACAACCGCAGGTTTTGTACCCGTGTTGACGCCATGAGGTGGCTGGTGCCCTCACTGACGCCCAGGGCGTAATTTCGTAAGTAGGTGTTGATGTTGCCTGGGGTCAGTGGGGACTCCTCGGGGCGGCGAAGGAGTGGGGCCAGCGAAGAGAGTGTGCCGGAGATCGTTCGTGGCGCATTGCGCTCCTGGCCGCGAGCGTTCTTTTCGCCCATCATGGCTGCGGCGATGTAGCCACAGGTAGCCGCCAGCCGAGCATCTTGCTGGCTCCACAACCACTTGGCAAGGTCTGCAAACCGGGGATTCGCCCCATGCTCTGATTCCGAGCGGGAGATCAGGAGGGAGACGATCACCGCAGGCAGGTGCGTGAGGTTCAGCCAGCCAAGGGCTGTCAGGTAGCGGCCGGGAAGGAGGGCTTGTGCCGCGACGTGGAGATCAGCCGGGGCGCGGCCCTCAGCCAAGGCACGGTCAAGGGCCCACCCCACCCGAATACTCTGGTCGCGGTCCCACCGGGTCATCCAGTCGCCGCTCGGACTGAGGGAGGCGAACTGAGCCGGTCGGCCCTGCGCCTCCCAAGCTTCGCTCCATACTTTCCTGAGCTTCCTCACCTGCCATCGACGCTGGTTCCACTGCGGGGGGGACTCTCAAGAACATACGTGACCAGCGCCGGGGCCCAGGGTTCGCAGGCGACCACCATCTCGTGCAGGCTGGACAGGAGTTTGGTTGGTGGTCTAGGCGCGCCCGAGGCACCCCAGGCGGTCACGCGGGCGCCCAGCAGAGGGTCGAGGCGTGAGGCCAGGTCAGTGATCACGCGGTCCCCACAGGCAGTGGCAAGATCCCGTCAGCCTGCAACTCGTCTAGGAGGCCGTTCATGATCGGGGGCGGTGGAGCGGCTTTCGATGCAATTGTCCGCATCCAGGCCTGCATCAAAAAGGTCACGGCGCCGCGGTGGTCGTAATGCTGTAGGGACCGCCAGGACAGCCATCCCATGTCCGTGACGTACGCCTCGACCGCCTTCACGCAGCCGAATTCCTCGTCGCCGTGCTCCGCCCATATTCGGTCCAGATCAGCGTTGATGTACCAGTGGCGGATGTGATGCGGGGAGATGATGAGTTGACCGCACGACATGTGCCGGGCGCTGCGCCGACGCAGTTTGGCCCACGCGGCCGCCCAGAACGCCGTGGGGCTATACGGGGTTTTCCGCTCGGTCAAGAAAACCGGGACACTGGCTGGATCGATCTTTTCGCGCCGCAGGTACTCCAGGTACCGCTCGGGGGTCCACGCCCTTGTTCTGAGCCATTTGACACAGCCGCTGTGATGCTCGTCGTATTTGGGCCGTTCAGTCAGAAAGTACGCGAGGAGGGCGCGCGTTGCCTCGTTGCTCAGGTCCACGAGTTTGCGTGGACTGTATCCCTGTCCCTTGGTGTGGAGCCGTACACGTGCGTTTAAACCCGCTGTGTCCATGCCAGCCCACGTCATGCCGCACACTTCGGCGACGCGCGCGCCGCTGCACAGCAGGAGTTCAAGCACAGCCAGGTCCCGCAGCCACCACATGGCAGCGCGCGCGGCCTTACGCAGGAGGCTTGGCAGTTCGGGATTATCGAGGACGCCCTGCGGGATGACGGCGCCTTTCTGAATCTGGTAGTACCCAAACGGGGTGCGGGACAGCGTGCCGTCATGCAATGTGCTGCGCCGCAGGAGATGTTGGTGGCGGCGCAATTGCCGCGCGCTGCAGCGCATGGCGTCAAGGGGGTGATCTGCGCGTAGCTTGAGTGTATTGAGGGCAGCAAACGCTAGTTTGAGCAGATAAAGCACGGTGTTGATCGTGGTGGGGGGGCTGGCAGGCCGGGCGCCGCACATCAGGCGGACAGACAAGAGCCCATGTTTGACCTGTACGCCGTACTGATCCCGGAAGACCTGTTCGATGGCTTGCCGGACGGCGCCCGGCTTGGCAGTCCAAGCCAAATTTGCGCATGCTCCGGCCTGGTTGATGCGGTGAAGCAGGCGGGCGCACTGCTGGGCCAGCTTGCCGCCGTGCGCTCGGGCGAGGTGGGTCGTGATGCGGCTGAGGACGCGCAGGAGACGGCATCCGTCATAGACGGCGTAGAGGTCACCTTTTTTCCGGAAAATAAGGTGGCTGGGCTGGTGTGGCCGCGTGGGCCCACTGGCGATGGACATGATCCCCCCGAATTGACAGGTCGGAGCGATGACGTTGCGTCATCGTTCAAGGCGGATGCGGCTCGGGGGGGACGTGGCCGCACGTGATGTGCCTTCTAAGAGCCTGTTTATTTGCGGGTGGATTTCCTTCCCGGAGGAGGGGCGCAAAAAGGGGTAAGACACTCATTGTAGGTCAGGGGCGTGCGCCGAGGCAAGGCATGAACTGATCCTGCCGGGCACGGAAAGCTCCCCTCCTTGTCCCCAAGCCCTTCAATAATTTATGCTTAATAAGCATATTCAGCAGCGGAGCGCCGTCATGACTCAGACTCTCACCGTCTTCGACCTCAAGTCACGGCCCTGGGCAATCCTGCGGGCCCTGGCGGACGGTCAGGACTTTCTCCTGCTTGAAGCGGGCCGCCCCGTTGGCCGCCTCGTCCCTTGCCCCGCCGAACCCAGCACTGGTGCCCCAACACTGGCACAAAGCCTTTCAGTGGACGCGCTCTGCGCACTTCTTGGCGACGAGGACCTCAGCCGCCTCTCCGGGGTGACCGCCGCAACGTTCGCCCTGGCACGCAGCCGCGGGACGTTCCCCGCTCACGTGCAGGCCCGGCTCGAAGCGGTCAGTGCAGCCGTTGCTCTGCAACTGCCGCTCGGCCCTGCCACGCGCATCCGGACATGGTGGCGCCGTCCTCATCCCGAGCTGGCCGGCCGCTCGCCCCTGGCGCACCTCGCTCTGGCTTGGACGCCAGGCGACGCCCACTCAGAGCAGGTGTTCCGAGTCATCCAGCGGCAGGACGCCCTTCAGCAGCTGACCTTGCGTCCCGGGCGTCCCGAGAGGCCCTGAGCGTCAAGGGTGCCCGGGGGACGGTTCCGAACTGTCTGGAAGCTCATCAATCATGCCCAACAACCACCGGGCGTCCGCGCGCAGCGCCCGGGCCAGCGCCACAACCTCAAAGTCATACACGCTCCGCTTCTCTTTCTCAATGCGGGTCAGGGTCGGCTGGCTGATCTCAAAACCTGACTCCTGGCGAATCCGCTCATGCAGATCCGCCAGGGTCAGCGCGCGGCGCAGGCGCAGCTCACGCACCCGTCTACCAACCACGTTGCTCGCTTCCCCCACGCCCTTCGCACTCGTCTGACGCCGAAGGGCGCTGGACCGTCTCACAGCGCAAATGTACCACGCACCCCGATTGAGGCGCCTCTGCCGGCGCCCTCAGCAGCATCAACAGGGGCGTCTCAATCAGGTCCAGGCGGCCGAACCGGATGCAGCCAGCGGCCGTGTGAACATGCGGCTGGTGTGGGCAGCGCTGAAGGGCGTGGTTCCACGGTTGCCGGATCAGACTGGGCAGCAGCGCGGCCGGGACCAGGCTGGTCAAGATCAAGGCAAGGTCACTCAGCCGGGCGTGGACGAGCTCAGCGGGTACCGGCTGGTACCGTTCGGCGATGCTGCGCCATTCGCTCTGCCGCAGGCCCAGGAGCGGCAGGAGGCGGTCCAGGGGGCGCACGTCAAGATAGGCATGCGGAGCGGGCTCCAGGCCTTTCAGGTACGGCAGCATGGGCCGGTACCGCTGCGCCTGCGGGAGCAGGGCGTCAAGCCCCACCGGGAGTGCGCCGTGCGGCGCGGCGCGGATGGAGGCCAGGTCCAGCGCAGCGCCGGACGGCCAGAGCACATGCTGCCCATCGGGCGACGGGACCGGCTGCCGGGCAATCTGGGGCCACCGCAGCGAGTGGTGCGTGCGCAGGGTGCATAGGGGCTCCAGATTCAGCAGGCGGGTCTGCCCGTCGTTCAGCGTCACCCACGTGTGGTGGTCGCCTTCAGCCCAGACGTCGGTGATTCGGAGGTCAGCTGGGCCCATGGGGCACTCCATAGGTGCTGACGAGGGTCGACACGGCTGTCCACACTTCATGCCGGGCGCAAGTCCAGGTCCCCTGGAAGGTCAGGGTCAGGCCGGGCTGCTCCGCTGCCGACCGCCGCACCTGCACGGGCGCGCTCGGATCAAAGGTCAGGGCCACCCCGCTGATGGCCTGCAGCAGTGGACGCCGGGGCCATGTCATGCCTGGAGGCACGAGCAGCAGCAGGACGGGAACGGTGAACTCAGCGTCACAGGACATGCTTACCACCGGCGCGTAGAACGGGCCAGGTTGTCTCCAGGGGGCGCGAAGTGTGGGACCGGGTGGGCGCCATGCTACGTGCCGATTTGGCTCGGTGAAGGGGGCAGCGAAGGTCAGCGGATTGTGCCATTGAGATCCTCTTCAACTCCTGTCACCAACGAATATGCTTAATAAGCATATTTCCCAGGGAGAGGGGCGTCAACCCAGCGCGCCCCAGCAGTTCACCGCTGGCCCGACACGTCCGGCGGTGCACTGAACCAAAGGACCTCGGCCCCCCGGCCCATACTGGTCACCCAGAAGGGGCGCCCACACCGCCAGCAGACACAGCTGCACCACACTTTCGGCGCTGCCCAGTACGCCAAAGGCAAGGCCCACCTGGAGGACCATCACTAGGGTCATGACCTTCACCGCCACTTCTGTTCTGGATGCGTTGTCAAGCGCGGTGAGTGGGCCGGACGAAGCCTTCTCGGCCGAGGCTGCACGAGGCTTATGAGCCAGGTCTTTGAAGGGATCTCGCTGACCTCTTGGGGCCGGCAACACAGCGATCAGAGGGCAAAAACTGGACCGTCAGGCTCCACCGCGGCCACGAACCTGAGAGCCTCTACCGCTGCGACCTGACTCTCGTCGACTATCCCTGAGACCAACGAGTATCGCTTGAGAAACTTGACGTTGATCTCGCGGACACCCGCACCTTGCAGCAGCTCAATCACAGTCTCTTGCTGAGCCTCGACCCTGCTTCTATCAGATTCAAGGTGATATGCACCAGCATCGTTGAACCTCCATGCTGCAGTGTACCCAGCCTTCTCGTACCTGAAGGTCCTTGGCTAGGCGCACTACGCCCCCCACCGAACCCCTACCCTGTCCCTGCCTCCGCGCCGGCTTCAGCGGGGTGAAAAGTTGGGCTCCCGCCTGCTCGCCGGCGCTTACCCATCTTCCTGCTGTTTGTTGAGGCCTCTGCTGGCACAGGGGAGGGGAGAGTAAGCCACAGGGCCCAAGTAAACCTGGCCCCTGGATCTCAATTCACATCCGTTCTGGCCACGCCTTTTCTCAAGCGCAGGCCGCATGAGCCGGATCACTGGCAGAGATGACTGGACCGCCCTACCCACTGACCTCAAAGACGGGTCAGTTCGCAGGAGTGACGGTGAGAAGACCAGGGCGCCAGCTGCCCGTCGTCACGGCCTTGGCGTCGGACGTTGAACCGCGTAGCCAAGCGTCCAGGTCCCGGGTGAGCAGCAGCGCCGGCATCCGGTCGTGCACCTCGGCGAGGTCCTCGGTGGGCGGGCGGGTGATGATCGTGCAACTCAGCAGCGGGCCGTCGGGAGTGTCCCGCTGTCCCCACAGCCCCAAGGCGAGCAGGGGCCGGTCATCCGGCCGGGCGATGCGGACCTTGCTTTTGTTCGGCCACTCGAAAAAGGCACTTAGGGGCACTACGCAGCGGCCACCCGCTTTGAACGCGTCCTTGAAGACCTTGCTGCGCTCGATGGTCTCGATGCGGGCGTTGAAGGTGGCGTACTTTTTCGCGGCTTGGAGATCCAGTCCAGGCGGAATGAGGCCCCAGCGGCCCGAACGTACTGTCCACGCCTCGTCCAGGGTAAGGAATGGGGCGGCCTGGGTGGGTTTGATTTCGGGCTGATCGGGCGAAGCCGCGTCGATCTGGAAGGTGTCGCGCAGGGTCTGGTGCATTCGTTCGGACAGGGTGAATTCAATTCGACCACACATGGTTCTGCCTCCTTGCGAATGAATAAATATATTACGTCTAGAGCGTAATTCTACCACAGAAGTCTCCCAGCGAGGCCTCGAGTGATCGCAGCACTCACAGCCTTCCCGCCTCACCTACGAGCGGCCATTGCTCCCCAGCGGCTCCGACCAACACCACAGATCAGCTGGTCGCGGCTTTCACCATGACCGTCAGCGCAGCCACGAGAAACAGCCGCAACAACAGTCCGAACACCTAACCCAGACACAACATCACGCCCGCCGCGAACAGCCGCGAGCCGCGACGACGGCCCGACAGCAACGTCACCCCCAGCCGGACGGGCGGCGTCAGCGCCCACAGCCACCACCCCGGGTGCAAGGGCGTGGTGAGCTGCTGGCCCAGCGTGACCCCAGCGAGCAGACCGCACAGCGTCGCCAGCAGCGGGGCCGCCAGTGGCGCCTGCCGAGTCAGGCTCACGCGCGGCAGCTCGCTATTCGCACGCGACCCCATCGCCATCGCGGTCGAGCTGGGTTGAATACCCGGCCTGGCCGCGCCGCAGCGGCGCCTTCCCGGCCGCCCGAACCGCCGTACAGTTCGCATACACCACGCCTGGAACCGCTGGAATCGGCGTGGGCGTCACCCTGGGGGCGGTGGGGCTGCGGGTGGCGACGGTGCCGGTACCCTTCGCCGCGCTGATCTGGTACGTGCCGCCGGGCTGCACGGTAACAGTCACGGTGCCGTTGAGATCCGTGCGGTAGATCGCGGCGTTCGCCTTCTTGTACAGCGCGAGCGCTTCAGCGGTCGGGTGGCCGTAATTGTTCGGCCCGACACCGATCACGACGTTCGCAGGGCGGACCGCCGCCAACCAGGCGGCGTTGTCTCCGTTCTTCGCGCCGTGGTGAATGCTCTTATACACGTCAATCGGCCCCAGTGTGGACGCGGGGAGCTGCCCCAGCCACGCTTTCGTTTCCGGCGTCTCGCTGTCCCCCGTCATCAGGGCCCGGAACGAGCCGTACGTCACGAGCAGCCCCACGCTGTTGGTGTTCTGGTCTTTCATACCTGGCGGTGGGGGCATTACGGTCAGCTTCACGCTGCCGAGGTTGATCACCTGGCTCTTGGCGATCAGGCCCTGCGTACCGGCCTGCGTCGCCGCGGTGACGAGCTTCTGCCAGATCTGCGTGGTCCCGGCCAGGCCATTGTTCAAGAAGTACTTCGGTTTGAACATCTGCACGGCGGGCACGAGGCCGGTGATGTGATCCGAGTCCGCGTGACTCGCGACGACCAGATCGAGCGATTTCACCTGGTACTGCGTGAGCAGGGTCTTCAGCCTCGCCTCGCTGCGGCCGCCGTCGTACAGGACGTTCTTCCCTTCAGGGCTGGTGATGAGCACCGCGTCGCCCTGCCCGACATCCAGGAACCGGATGGTCAGCACGCCACGCGGGGCGGCCTGAGCAGAGACTACCCCCAGGCACAGCGGGGCCAGGATCGCCAGCCGCCTCACAGCTCCAGCTCCCCGTCCGGGCTGCCGGCATTGAGGTCGCTCAACTCCGCCTGGGCGTGCTGGGTGCGCCGCCGCGTTTCAGCCCGGTCGATGCGGACGTGCCGGTGCCCGTTCTCCATCCGGACGTCCAGGATGTCGCCTTCCTGGACGTCCCGGGGCAGGTCACTGAGCCGCCAGATCTCGACGGTCCCATCGACGAGTTCAACGCGGGCGTGCTCGCCTTCGAGACCGTCCACGGTCACGCTCGTGGACGTGTGGGGCGACGTAGACGGTGGGGAGTCGTCGGTCATGCGTCACCGTAGCACCTGCTTGGTGAGTTAAAAGGGGGGAACAGTCAGGCGTTCACAGTCTCCAACTGGAACTGGCAAGCGTACGGTGCCACTCCGGACTTGCACCTGCGGCCCAGCTCCACGACATCCCCGTCAGGCGCACCTCTCGTCACGCCCCAGCCGCTTCCTGCGACCCCTCAGCGTGGCCGCGCCAGGGGGGCGTCGCCGCGCCGGGCGCGATGAGCCACGCGTTGCCGCTCCGCCAAACGGGCAGCCGCCCCTGCGCGGCCCACGCGGCCACGCGCTGTTTCGGATGCCCGTGCAGGTCCGCCCATTCCGGGAGGGACACCGCGGGCAGCGTCAGGCGTTCCGCTCGGCTCAGGCGCTTCACCAGAACCACTGGAAAGGCGGTGCCGTCCGGTTCAGGTTCATCCGGCCGGATCAACCACCCGACGCTCGACCGCCACACGCGCACGTCACCCCGTTGCGCCCAGGTGAGCGCACGCCCACTTCCCAGTTGACGTGCTGCCGACCATTCCGAGAGGAGCACGGCCGGGCAAGCAGGGTCGGGCATGCGTGCAGTGTGCCATGACCTGACCGCCTCTTCACGTGCTGTTCCGCTGGTCACTTTCGTCCCCGCCTGGGCCCGCGGGCCTGTACCGTACCGGGAAGGAGACGTCATGCCCGAAGCCCTCAGGTCACGCCCACCCTCCGCGGCCACCCCCACCAAAGCGTCCGCCGCGCCCGCCACGCCTGTCAAAGCGCCGGCGTCCACCTGGCCGCCCGTCGTGCTGGCCGAACTGCAACGCAACGCCCTCCAGATCCGCAACCGGTACGGGAAACCCGACCAGATCGCCGCGTACCTCCACGACTGGATCCGCCGGCACACCCAGGAACAGCTGATGGAAAAAACCGTCAAGGCGAACCTGGGTCCATTGGGGGACGTCATCCCCGACTGGGCAGAGGGCGTCAGCACCAGTGCCGCCAACGGCGTCCTCGGGGCGTCCGCCGCGCAGGACCTCACGACGGGCAGCACCCGGCATCTCACCCAGACCCGCCACGACGCCGACCGGGCCGGCCTGACGAACATCACTGGCGCGTACCAGGCGAGGAACGTCCTGAACGGCAGCGCGAACATGGCGCTCCTGAGAGGGCTCCTCTCGGCGATCACGCCGGGGGACCGACCTGGCGTCGCCGCGGCGTACGCCCGCCTGAACGGCGGGAAAACGCTCAGCGCGGCCCTCGGGGAACTCATCCGCGACCCGAACGCCCGCGCGCCCCTCATGGCCCTCCTCGCCCCCCCCATCAGCGAGGCGGTCCTCGCGCACGACGCTTTCCTCGAACAACTCGCCGTCGGGCTGGTGTACAGCAACCAGCCGGCCCGGGACATGAACGCCGACACGCTGGACGAGCGCCGGCACAGCAACCCGGCCGCGCTGCTCGCGCACTACGGCTTCAAGGCGGGCCCGCTCGTGTCCGGCCGCTGGGGCTTCCAGATGCGGGTCTTCACGCCCATTCCCGGGAAAGCGAAGTGGCCGCAGCCGATCGTGGCGTTCCGCGGGACTGAAGGCGTGCAGTTCGACGTCAAAGGCGACGCCGCCGCCAAGAAAGCCCAGGCCGCTGGCAAGACAGGGCCGGAGGTCGCCGCGGCGCGCCAGCTGGGCCGGGAGGGCACCGTGGACTCGGTCATCGGGGACGCCAGCCCCACGCAGATCGGGTGGCTGCAGGTGCAACCCAACCTGCAACTCATCGAGGCGAACCTCGCCCGCCTCAAGGGGAAAGCCGTGTCCACCGGGCACAGCCTCGGGGGCGGCATCGCCCAGCTGGTCACTGCGCTGAAGCCCCAGTTTTTTGCCTCAGTCGTGACGTTCCAGGCACCTGGCATCGACGCGAACGAAGTGAAGAGGCTCCGCCGGTACAACGCGGGCGCCGGGAAGAGCGCGCCCGTCACGGCCCGGCACTACCGGGTGGACGGGGACATCGTCCCCACCGCCGGGCAGCAGATGCTGGACGGGGACATCGCGTACTTCGACCGCACCAGCCGCCCAGCCGGCACCACCACGCCGTTCAGCACGAATGTCGCCGAGAACGTGACCGCCGGGCACGTCACGCCGATGCTCAGCACGTACATCCGTGGACTGAAACCCGTCCATCCGGACCTGCAGGTGATCGTCAACCAGGGGCTCCGGGACGAGGCCACGCTGCAGAGCGGAAAAGACAAACGGGACGTGCAGATGACGTTCTCCGGGGCGTACGCCACCGCGCAGGACCCCAGGATCAACACGGAAGCCAGCCGGAAAAAGTTGACCGGGAACGTCGATCTGATCCCCGGTCAGGACCCGTTCGAGGCGGTCGTGTACGCGAACATCGCGTACAACACGCTGCTGTCCCATGTGGAGAACGTCGCGGCCGACCAGCGCGTTAAGACCCTGGCGGAGTTCAGACAGCGGTGTGACGCGATCTTCCAGAGTGGACGCCCGCTTCCACTCGACCCGGACGACGTGAGTCTCGCGCGTATCCTGAACCTGGATCACTTTGAAAAGGATTACGACGCGCGGCCCATGGCGACGGGCGTCGGTCTGCCCGTCTACCCTATGAAGAGCATGCCCATCGTCACCTTCCTCAAAGACGGCGTGAAAATCCCCCCGGAAGTCCTCACGCAGGTCCGCGCCCGGCTCCCGGAGATCTGGCTCGCGTGGAGGGGCCAGTGAAACCCGCGCTGCTGCTGTGCGTCCTCCTGGTCGCCTGCCGCCCCCCCGAAGCTCACGTGCAACACACCAAGGGAAACATGGAAGTGACAGAACGCGTAGACCAGGAACTCGTCGCTTATTTCTCCGGCCCTGAATTCAGGGCGTTCGACGCGCAGCAGGTGTATGGGCCTGACATTCAGGGCACCCACACGTTGGGCTTCGTGTCCAGCCTCAGTCGGGAACAGGTCCGTGAGCGGGTCGCCGCGATCATCGAGCCGTACGTCGAAGATCAAGTGTGGGGCGACGATTACGGGCAACTTCACGGGTCGTTCGTGTTCAAGGGCGCTCCGGACCTCCGGTTCGGGGTTGGCATCGGCATCCTGTCGAACGACGGGGAGACCTTCAAGAATCATCCGGAACTGCTTAAGGGGTATCAGACGGACATCGTCTATACGCAGCCGTTTCGTTGGGAACCACAGCAGTAGATCAGAGCTGGTTCGACGTGCCGGGCTTGACGTGCATGCAGCCGCCCACTCCAGCCACCAGGTCCGATTAGGGTTCTGGCAACTTAATCTCGGTAGTCTGGTAGGCCGTGACTGACCGGAAGCCCTACCGCCACCGTTTTCCCCTGAGCGTGATCGGTTACGCTCTGCGGCTGTACCATCGTTTCCCCCTCAGCCAGCGTGACGTTCAAGAACTGCTTCACGAGCGTGGCATCGTGGTGAGTCACGAAACGCTGCAGCAATGGAACATCAAGTTCGCTCCCCTCCTGACTGAGGAGCTGCGCCACCGGGAACCCCGACGGGGTTCCCGGTGGTTTTTGGACGAGGTGTACGTCGAGGTCGGTGCACAGAAGCACTGGCTCTGGAGAGCCGTCGACGAGCATGGTGCCGTTCTCGACATCCTGCTTCAGCCCCACCGGGACACGGTGGCCGCCCGAACCTTCTTCACCCGACTGCTCGGTGAGTTTGAAGTCCCAGAGGCCATCCACACCGACAAGCTGTGGAGCTATGGTGCGGCCATGCGGGCACTTCCCGTGCTCCACGACGTGGAACACGTCCAGGTCGTGTCCACGGCCCGGTGCAACAATCTGGTCGAGCAATCGCATCGACCCACACGGCAACAGCAGCGAAGTCAACTGGGGTTCAAACGACGACAGAGAACGCAAGAATTCCTTGCCCTGCATGCCCGAGTCTCGAACCTTCACCGACACACCCGGACAACCGTTTCCGCCGATCTTCGACGACGAAATCAGACCGAGACACTCTGCCTCTGGCGAGAGGTGATGCAGCAGGTCGCTTGAGAATCAAGCGACCTGCTGAGCTTATTCGGCTCCGCCGAGGTTAAGTTGCCAGAACCCTCTAAGGTGTCTCGAGTTCCTGTTTGACCGACATGATGGCTTTAATCCAATCCTCCCAAGCAGCAGGGTCGAACGGCTTCCCCTCCCCATCGAATTGTAAGTCGCCCAGCAAGGCGCCCACATCGTCAGTATGGGTTCGCTCGTAGTACTTTTCGAGGTAGCGGAACATCGCCGCATACGCTTCTTCGACGGTGAGCATCATTCACCCATGCTATCGATACATCCTGTGCACGTCCCTTCCCGTTTTTGGGATGGCTTCTAGAACCCCAAGCAAGGAGCCGCTTGGGCAACCTCGGTTTCAGCTGGTGGGCACCAGTAGGCGGCGTACCCGGTCAAGAGCCTGGATGAAGGGGTCCTGGTCGCCTCGGTGCCGCAGCCAGTTCCCTGTGGGTCCCTCAGCGTGCTTCAGGGCCCTCAGGCAGTGGCTGCCGAGGTAGTAGATCAGGACGTCCTCCAGGTCACCCTGCTGGGCCGTGCTGGGGGTGGATTCCAACGGAAGCGCAGGCGACTGACTGACCGGCATTGGGCCGGGGTCTTGGAGCAGCGGGGGACGAAGCGCAATGACGGGTGGGGGGGCAGAGGCCATCTGCGTCTCGTACAGTTCTCCGAGGCGTTTCAGGGCCGTTTTCAGGTCAACTGGGGTGGTGTTTGTGGTGATCACCTGCCAGTCCTCCGCGGAACTCTCAGTGACTCCTGGCGCGTCGTGAAAGCGCAGGGCGAGTTTGGCTTCCGGGTACGCGAGGGGCAAGGTACCGAGCGACGGGTGGGGATGTCGGTACTCGGCTTCCGGCAGGGACGCCATCTGGACGCGGCTGGCGAGTTCTGCGGTGTTCATGCCTCACCTCGGACTTCCACGCCGCTCAGCTCCCGGATGAAAGGTGAGGCGTTCTGGCGTTCAACAAGCAGGTACAGTAGGTCGCCGCTGCGCGTCATGCCGACGTAAAACCGCATGCGTTCCCGTTCCATGAGGATGTCCTGTTCGTCTTTTTCCACGGTGCCGGGTGTGCCGAGTTCAGCGGCGCTGAGCCCGACCATGAACACCACCGGGAACTCCAGGCCCTTGGCCGTCTGGATGGTGAGGACTTTGACGCTTTCTTGCAGGACGTCGACGTCTTCCCGCTGGGGATGCCAATGATCGGCGGGGATGCCGCGCTGCCCGAGGGCGTGAGCGTACTCCTGCGCGAGGGCGTCAGAGGTTGTCACGATGGCGATGTCACGCAGCCGGAGTAGGTTCTCCTCGCGGAAGCGGGTGATCTCCTCGATCACGAACGCCCGGGTTTCGTGACTGGCGTCGAAGTGAGCCAGGACCGGCTTCGGCCCGGAACGCTGCACTGAGCTCATGTCGATCAGTTCGCCGTGATGCTTGAGGTGGGTGTTCCGCTCGGCGAGGGCGGCGGCAGTGGAGGCCACTTCCCGGGTGTTGCGGTAGTTCACTTTGAGAGTGAATGACCGTCCCCGCACGTCCAGGCCCACCTGACTCCAGGAAAACCCCCGGGAGTACAGACTCTGCGCGGCGTCACCGAGGACGAGCAGGGACTTCTGCGCGGCGTTCACGCCGCGCACGAGACGCTGCAACACACGCAGATCGAGGGGGGTGAGGTCCTGCGCCTCATCCACGATGAGGTCGTCCACCTGCTCGAGGTCCGGGTGTTCCAGCAGCAAGTGGTAGACCCTCGCGACGAGGTCCCCGCGGTCCATCTGCTGGGTGTCTTTGAGCCGGCGGTTGTACGCGGTAAAGACGTCCCAGACCACGGCGCGTGACAGGGGATTCAGGGCCTGCTTGCGGCCGTACCTAGGGGCCTGGCGGTAGGCGTCCATGTCCGTCAGGCCGAATCCTTTGATCACCCGCTCGAACTCGTCGTAAAAGAAAACAGGCGGGCGGGCGAGCACGGCCGAGGACCTGGAACGCTGGACTTCTTCGACGGCCTGGCGGATCAAGTCCAGACCCCCTTCACGGGTGATGAGGTTCACGGGCTGCCCCTGGCGGGTCATCAAGTCCACGAGCCAGTCGTGGTAGTTCTCCACCCGAACCGTCTCGGGGGCGTCTTTGGCCACGGCGTGAATCAGGGTTTCGGTGACGCGCTGCAGCACGGGGTTATACGTGATGAACAGCACGCCCCGTCCCGCCTCGGCGAGCTTCACGGCGCGGTGGATACCGACCGTGGTTTTTCCGCTGCCGGCCACCCCTTTCAGGAGGGTCGCGCCGCTCTGAATGCGGTCGACGAACACCTGTTGATCGGGGGCGAGTTGCAGCAGCAGGTCTTGCAACTGGCCCCGGCTGTAGGCCTCGAGTTGTTCGAGGGTGGCTTCCTTGAAGACGCCGAACGGGTCCTTGAGGGGCTCCCCGGGGTCCGTGGCCAGGGCGAGCAGCCAGTCGAGGGTCCGGCCGGGCAGGCCGGGCAGGGCGAGTGCGTCGTCCAGGGTGGGAGCCTCGCGGACGGTCCGCCCGAGGTGCTTCGGGACGCCCAGCAGGCGAAGTTGGTGCACGGTGAAGGACTGGAAGGGGTACGTGGCGTTGTCGGGTGGGTGACTCCACCGCTCTGGGGTCGTAAAGACGTCGCCTGGAGCGTCGTGTTCCTCGGCGGCGAAGGCGTCCCAGTCGAGCAGGTCGATTTCACCGAGGTCACGGGCGGTCATGCGGTCAAACGTGCGGTGCTGAACGGCGCGGTACAGGATCGGGAGGTGACCAGCGCCCCAGTCGAAGATCAGGCGCCAGTTGTTGGTGATGCGGCAGTACCACGCGTCCGTGAAGTGAAGTTTGCGCACCTGCAACCCGGGGGTGTCAGGATTGCTGAGCAGTTGCCGGACGGTGGTGAGGATTGCGTCGTGCATCGGCTGGGCGGAGGCGTGGCGAAGGTCGTCCAGGAAGCGTTGGGTGACATGCAGGGTCATCAGCGGTAGAGCCCCCCGAGGTACTCGAGCAAAGGACGGAAGGACGGGTCGTTGGCGACGTGCGGGTCGTTCGCGCAGGCGAAGAAGGTTTCGCTGTTCAAGGTGTGCCGGGCTTTGACCTGGGCGCGGTTCGCCAGGTCGTAGGCGTCCCGGGACCAGCTCTCCTCGCGGATGCGTTCGCATGCACCGAGCAGGGCGTCCATGCCGGCGTCGTCGAGCACCTCAGCGATCACCTCGGCATTGTAGGAAAGCCCGCCGTTGGTGAAGTTGGCGCTGCCGAACAGGGCGCCGCTGGGCAGCCACAGCACTTTCGCGTGCAGGGCGTCCCGGAACGCCACCTGTGCGCCGCGCTGCGCGAGTTGCTCAGCCATCATCAGGGTGTCGGCGTGGTTGATGAAGCTCCGGCGCGCCTCGCTCAGGTTCTCGTCGATGACGTTCAGCAGGGTTCGCTCCACGTCGAAATCAAGCTCCTGGGCGAGCAGCGCCGCCCGCTCCGTGTGGAGGGTCACGATGCGTTCGAGGAGCGGAATGGGCACGAGTTCATGCGGCGGCTTCACGACGACCTGCAGCAGGTGTTTCGAGCTGAGCAGACCCAGGATGTCCAGCAGGGTCACGGAGTGCCGGTGGGCACCAAACAGGCTGTGGTACGGGCCCAGGTCCGTGGCGTCGAATGCCACGTTCTTCAGCCAGGGGGTCACCAGCCAGATCGTCGACGGTTGATGATCGGCGGCCTCGAGCAGCATCCGGGCGATGAGCTGTTTGGTGCGGTTGGTGCGGTCCGTCACGTGGATCTTCATGCCTGATCCTCGCGGTACAGGATGGTGCGGATCTTCAGGTGTTCCGGGTCGAAGATCCGACCGTGCTGCTCAAAGCCGGCAGCCCGCAACCGTCGCATGACCGACGAGTCCAGGTGGCCGACATGCTCGTGAATGACGAACCCTCCATTGAGCGCGGCCTGCTCAAGCAACTCTTCGGCCTGCAGGTGGGTGCCGGTGACGGTGAAGTCGGCGGTGAGCAGTTCGTGGGCGCGCTTGAGCAGCGTGCGGGAGACGTTGTGCCGCATCACATCGATGTGCCCCAGGTCGCAGGAACTGGCCAGGCAGGCCGGGCAGGCGTCCACGCAGGTGCTGACTGAGAGGGCCTCCACCTGAGCCAGGAACCGGTCCGTGGCGTTGGCGCTCTCATCATCGTCATCGCCGACGTGCTGCGCGAATTGGCGCTCGTACACCGTGTACAGGCGGCTCAGTTCAGGGACACCCTCCCCGAGCTTGACCTGCTGCAGGGCGTACCCTGCGACCTCTGCGGGCAGGGGAAGCCGCCTGAAACGCTGGCAGAGGGAACGCTCGAGTTCGAGCAGTTCCAGCAGCAGTTCCAGCTGGTTGAATGTCTCACCGAGAACGTGCACTTCGGCGAGAAGTTGCGCGGCCAGACGTCCCGTCTGGGGGCTACTGAGTTCCAGCGTGAACTGCGTGGCGCGCTGCAAGACGTGCTGCAGCTGCGCGAGACCCTGCTGACGTTCGTGAGGGGGGCAGGACAGAATTCGCCGGACCTCCTGGATGACCTCGGCCCGTCCCTGGGCGTCCGGGCCGATCACGGCCTTGATCAGTTGTTCGTCCTCCGCCACGGGGCATTCCAGGGTGTAGCGCCACCATTCTTCCACCAAGCGGCCCGTCAGGGAGAGGCCCGGTTTTGCCGTGAGGAAGCGTGATGCCGACCGGGTGCTGCCGGCCCCGTCCTGGTTGCGTTCATAGATGTAGAACGCCGCCTCGTGCGCGTTGTGCCCGTGCGTGACGGAGAGTTGCGCGGAGGAGCCCACCAGGTGCGAGTCAGCGCTGCCGTGCATGGTGAACATGTTGCGTGCGGCATGCTTGAGGGAGTGCACCAGGGTGTCACTCACGTACTCCCTGACTTTTTGTGAATTCTGCACTCGGGCGAACAGCTTCTGAAGCCGGGTGAAGGCCACATCGTCCGCCAGGGTGAGGGCGGCCTGCTCGGTGAACTCGTCGTTCAGCATGCGGTGATCCGCCCAGTAGAGTTTCGCCCAGCCCAGCAACTGGGCCCACCCGGCCGGGTCGCGCAGGGCCGGGAGGAAGTCCCTGCCGGATTGGCCGTGCGCGCGGGATTCAGCCCGCATGGTGCAGAGCACGTCGGCCATGAGGCGCTGCGTGAAGGCGTTCAGTCCCCCCTCAACGTCGGCGGTCCAGGGCTCGCACTTGAGCAGGTAGCGCAGGAACTGGTCTTGCAGGTGTGCGCCGCGGGCCTCGTCGGCCAGCAGCCGCTGAGTGAGCGTTGCCGTGAGTCGGTCGAGCACCTCACGGTCGTACGGCACCCGCAGCCCCTCGGTGCGCATGTCATACCCGTACAGCAGGGGAAGACCGTCGTGCTCGCTGGCATACGTGACGGTGTTCATGCCGCGCTCGGCCTTGGTGTCCTGCGGGTTGACCTTGTGCATCACGATGGTGCTTTCCGCGCCGTACTGAATCTCCCAGATGTTCAGGCGGGACTGCAGCCCTTCGTGGCCGCCCCAGAAGTACTGCAGATGCGGGATCAGCCGCCCGAAGAGGGGCGGGAGCTTCACTTCGTGGCTTGGCGCGCCTTCCGGCCGCGCAGCCGAGAAACCCAGCGGGTAGCTGGTGGATTCCGGGGAGATGATCCGCCAGTCGTCCTGCGTGAGCTCCCGGTGTTTCTCCGTGTTCGGCGCCTCCCGCAGGAGCTTGAGGCGGACACTGCCGTCCGCGTTGCGCTTTCCGTAAGCCTGCGCGCCCTCCACAGGGTCGCGAACCTGGTTGACCTTCAAGCGGCCGAACGACCACAGTTCCAGGTACCTCAGGCGGTAAAAGCGGCTCGGCACCTGCCCGGCGTACAGCGCCCTGACCCGCTTCGGGGCGAAGCGCTCAAAGTCGCTGCCCAGTTGACGCGCGTCACCCAGGTCCGTGATGAGGTCCGGCCGGAAAGGCCCGTTCGGGCGCCCCGGGCGCGTCTTATACCGCTCCATGGCGATCACGTTCTGTTGCGTGCGCCCTCCGTTCACACGCAGTAGGGGGGACGCCAGTACAGGTCGTGCCGGCCGTACCGGCGGGTGACCCGTCCTGGGGCCAGTTCACTGAAGGTCAAGGCCACGTCTTCTTTCAGGAACTGCCAGGAGCTTTCAGGTCCGCGGCGCCCTGGGTGCATCACCTGCACCAGGGGAAGATTCACGCTGCTGAAGAGATTTTCCGGAAAGGCCGGACACAGGCGCATCAGGTCCGGCTTCTCCCCAGCCCGGGACGACACCTCCGGGTCCAGGAGGGTCTGCGTAAACCAGGACCACAGCGCTTCCCAGGTGGCGTACTCCGGCTGGGCCTGCAGGCTGTCCGCCACCACCCACTTGTACGCCTGGCTGATGAACTGCCCCCGCGAATCCAGGCGTTGCAGTTCGCCCTGGACCGCGTTCAGGTGAGCGTCCAGCGTCACGCCCTGGGGCACGCGCTGCCAACTGCGACCGGTGCGGGCCACCAGCTCGTCGAACAGCAAGGCTACTGCGTGAAACCGCTGCACGAAATCGTTCTCGGCATTTAAGGCCGGTTCGTAATCCGCTGGGTCCGTCAGGTAACTGGTGTTCTGGTAGTAGAACGCGTCGCGGTAGTTGTTCCTGGACAGGGTGACCGCTGTGATCGGCCGGTCATTCAAGTCCCGGCCGGCGCGGCCTTTTTTCTGGACGAACGAGGCCACGTTGCTCGGCGCGTGATGCTGAAGCACGAACTGGATGCTCGGGTCGTCGTACCCGACTTCCAGGCTGGTGGTGGCGAAGATGATGTCCCGGTTGAGGATGTCCGCACTCTGCCCTTCACCGCTGTAGACAGGCGTCTCGCCTGAACTCAGCGTACTGACGGGCCGGCCGGGTTCGCGGCGACCCTCGCTGTACTGGAAGGGATCGGCGGCATCGAAATACCAGTACTCCCCCTGCATGAACGCGAGTGAAGTGAACGTCGAGTTGCCCTGAGGCGCGGCGCTGCGCAGGGAGGACAGCCCCTTGAGGGACTCCGCGTCCCGGAACTCCACCGTGAGCTTCTTGAGTTTCGAAATGGAGTCCTGAAAGATCAATGACCGGAATTTGGCGGGGGTGCCCTCCGCTGCGGGGCGCCGGACCATGTTGTGGGAAATGGTCATGATCGTCTGAATCGCCGCGGACGCGTCACCGATGCGCTTACCTCTGGAGAAGGACTCCGGTCGGATGAACAGGTAGTAGTCCCGGCCCTGCGCTTCTCCGTAATCCTCGTCCTGTGGAGTCAGGGCCTGGATGCGGTGCTCGTCGACCCCGGTCAACTCATGCCAGAAGTGCTGGGGGCGGCCGATCGTTGCACTCATCCCGATGAGCAGGGGCGAACGCCACGGGTTCTGCACGGAGGCGTCATGCTGCGCGTACGCGTACATGGCGTTGTCGACCCGGCGTTTGAAGCGGCGCAAGAGGGCGGCAATCTGGGCGCCGTGCACACCGGAGTACAGGTGAATCTCGTCCATCACCAGGGCGCGTGGCGGGTGGAAAGCCGCCGCTTCGCGGTAATGACGGGACAGGCCAAAGATGTTGCGCGCCCGGTCGTCCATCAACCAGCGGTGCAGCATCTCCGTGGTGATCACCAGGATGTCCGGCGGGGACTGGAGGATGTCCTCCCGGGTGGGTTGGAAGGTCTGCAGTTCCCAGCCGCCCCCCGCGAACCCCCCGCCGGACGTCATCGCCCACTGCCCATTGGGCCGCGGCCGGGCCCGGACCACGGCCCCATCAGCGTCTGAGAAGTACGGCACCTCGAAGGAGCCGTTATCCGACGGACGCCACGTGCGCTTGTACCTATCTGTCTGCTCACCTTTGAGTTGCGCCTGGGTTTCCGGGGTGTTGCCGAACACGATGCCCACACTCAAGGGCTGAACCCCCAGCCCCTGAGCGCCCGGTTCCGTCATGGCGCGGTTGAGGTGCGCGACATACTCGCAGACGCGCTCCAGCTGGTTTTTCGCGAGGTTCTGCCGGGGGTAGACGAGCAGCGCCTTGACGCCCTTGTGTCCCTCCCGAACCTGCTCCTCGAGCATGCCCAGGAGCAGGGGGAGCAGGGCGGCCTCGGTTTTCCCGCTGCCGGTGTTGCCGGTCACCACGAACGTGCCGCCTGCCCGGCTGAGATAGGCGCTTCCCAAGGCCTGCAGGGCGCGCTCCTGGACGTTCGTCAGGGCCACGTCCTCCGGGGCACGACCCAATGCCTTAGAAAATCCGCTGGTCAGGAGCTTGGCCGCCGCATTCACAGTCCGGCTGCGCTGACCGTCACGGATGGTGTTCAGCGCGCCGGTGAAGCTGCGCTCACGCAGCAGGCGCCGCCGGTCCTGGAAGCGCACCTGAAGACTCTGAATAAGGAAGGGGGCGCTGTCCTCGTCACCGGCCTTGAACCGCTGTTTGACGTTCTTGAGGAGACGCACGATCTCGCTGATCCGGGACCGGTAGCGGCCCGGGAGCGGTTCAATCACCTGGCGCTTTTCAATGAGTTTCTTCAACAACCCGGGAACCGCGGCGTCCCCGAGGTGCTGCTTCACGCCGGCTTCCGCCGCAATCTCTTCAACAGTCACGAACGTCTCGTACAGCCCGAAGTTGATCCGCGGTGCTTCCAGGTTCTCCAGACCGTTGAGGACGATGGTTTCGTCCTTCGTCAGGGGCTGGTTGGCCGCGCCGTCGAGACTGACCGGCTCAGTGGTCGCCGTGATCCGTACCGGGTTGTACACCCGCAGGTCCGGGGCCGGCCCCTCACCCGGACGCAGTTGTCCATCAACCTCATGGAGCTTCTTCTCCTCATGAAGGCGTTGCAGGAGGGCGTGCAGGTCCGCCTGCGGGTACCCTGCTTTCTGCAGGTGCTGACGGGCAACCGGCAACTGGACGAGCAGTGCCCCAGCGCTTAGGCGGAACCGGACACACTCGCTGTTGCGCCCCTGGGCGGGCTTCACGAACACTTCGAATGTTGGATCATTCTCCAGTTCCTGACGCAACGCCGACGGATGCAGGTAAACGCTGCGCGCCGCGATACTCAGGAAAGGGCTGCCATACGCATTGGTCTTCACCACTTCGGCCAGGGCCTGACGCTGCTGGGCCGTCAGCATCAGGCCCTCCGCATGGTGATCGCAAAGGCGTGCGTCACCTGATGGGCCCGCAACCACTCCATCACACCCGGCGTCAACGTCGACAGGGTGGCGCCGCCCGTCGTGCAGTCTTTCAGGAACGTCACCACCTCATCAGGCACGGCCGCCGCCTGCAACTCCTGCTGCGTGCTCCTGATCGCGACCTCCGCGCCCCTCAGTTCATTCAGGTCCGAGGACGTCACCGGGTACCGGTCCCGCAGCTTCCGGAGACTCTGCGTGACCTCCTTGATCCTCTTGACGGTCTTCGTCTGAGCGGGCTGCGTCGCCAGGACGTCCAGCACCACCTCCGGCAGAGAGGGAGTCATCGCGTCCACATGGGCGCGCCACTGCTCCCGCAGGGCGTCCCTGGCCGCCTGCTCCACCTGGTCAATCAACCGCAACGTATGCGGCAACTCGTTCGAAAGGAGGGCTGCAGGACTCTCCTGGAACTGACCGTGCAGTGTTTCGATCATCTCCAATTGCTTCCTCGCTGAAGCGCGCAACTTCTTGTCTTCGGGGAACTCGAACTGCTGCGTATTGGCCACGGTAGCGCTGAGATGCTGCACCGCCTGCCGTCTCGCCCGCACATCAGTGGCACGGGAGGAGAGATGATCGTGCAGGTTCTTATGCTGTTGAACGCGCTTCAGTTTTTCCGTTCCTTGGCCAAGTTGCCCAGCCAGGGTCACCAGTGTTCCTGTCATGCCGTTACGCCCTTCCCTGGCTGAGGGTCGCCAGGTCCTGCTTCAGGTGCTCGAAGTCGTCATTGATCTGCCGGATCACTGAAGTGGTCTCACTCAGTGCCTCGGCCTTCCTGATCTCCATCTCTGTTTTCTGCAGCGAACTCTTCAGCACTTTTTCCAGCTGCGTGATGGTCCTCAGCACGTCCTGAACAGCCTTCCAGTTCAGTTGGGAGGTGACGCGCAGGACTTTGAGGTCGTCGCTTTCCTGAATCACGGAGCTGAGTTGCGCGGCAAGCTCGGCCAGATCAGTGTTGAGCAAGCGCTCTACGGATTGATTGAGGCGGTCCTGCTCGAAGCGCCCCTCGACCTGAAGCGTGCCAGCTGCAGACGCCTCAGACATGGCATCGGCAATTCTCGCAATCTGAATTGCACTCAAATCATCACCAAAGGCACTGCATATCGCATCGCGCGCCTCTCCTGCCTGGCGGCGGAGAATGGCAGCGTTCGTCTGAGCGGAGCGCTTGAAGTTGAGCAGTGCCTTTGCCAATCCATGCGCATCCCAAGGGTGTTCAGAGACCAGCTGACGCAGGTTCAGGTTTTTGACAACTTCAACCACCAGAGGTCGGAGGCGTGAGGTGTCCAGAAGAAGTGGTCCTCCATCTTGTCCTTTTCGCACCGAGGCAAGTCCGACGATTGTGTTCTGGGCATCTCCATACGCCTTGCAGAGCAGGTCACGAGACACCGCGTAAGGCTCAAGAGCTTCACTAGATGTCTTCGACCAGGGACGCAAAAGGTTCTTCAGCGCTGTATTCGGATCCGACCCCATCAGCGCGCCGTCTATCTCCTGACTTGTGAGAACGACCTGTACCGCTGCATGGAGGGGACCGTCAATCCCCATCAGGTGTTGGGACACCTGTATGTGGACCGCATGACTCCATTTCTTTAGATGGTCACGCACCTGCCAGTACACATCGGGCGTTTCCTTAGGCCACTGCCCCGTCTTTCCAAAGGAGTACAGGGCTTCTAAAACAAGGGCAGTACTGAGCCTTGTTGTACCCGGAACCGGGAGGTTCAAGCGCAACGACTCGGCTTTCCCCGTGAACGCGTTCATCTGTTCATCGAAAGAGATGTTCTCTGGACCCCATACGCCCAGGCCTTTAATCGAGGATTCTTGAATATTGAGTCCGGTCCAATTTAATTCATCATTGACAGCCTGATAGACGAGGCCCTTGAGGTCACCCATTACCCCTTGCGTCAGGACCTTTTCCTTTTCACGAACCCAGTTCCTTAGGGCTTGAACCAGTGCGGGAACGGGTGCAGGAGGAGGCGGGGTTGGCCGAACAGGATCGGGAGGAGGCGGGGTTGGCCGAACAGGATCGGGAGGAGGCGGGGTTGGCCGAACAGGATCGGGAAGAGGCGGGGTTGGCCGAACAGGATCGGGAAGAGGCGGGGTTGGCCGAACAGGATCGGGAGGAGGTGGCGGCGTGACTTTCACGACAGTTTCGGGAGGAAAGTAGTCGTCAAGTCCGAAAGCAATAGGAAGGGTGTGGAGAACGCGTAGGTCATCCGCCGTTGCCCAAACGCTCAACACAGCCTCAACCTGGGGATAGCTGCTGCCAAGCTGGCGGATTTTCCCAAGGATGTGCGGCGAGAGGGCCTCCTGTGGTTTGGCGTAGCGGTGGTCGAAAACAGCGGTCGGAAATTCAGCGTCAGGGAGGGAACGCTGTGCTTCTTCCAGTGTCGTCCTGAGCCCCCGAAGCAGAAAACGTGGGTTAAATAAATTCCCAGGCATCTCTACTTCCGCCACCTTGTCGAGCGCCGTGGCATTCAAGGGGTACAGCCCCACCTCACCTTCAACCTGCGGGATCGCGATGCTGCCGAAGGTCTGATGGCACACCGTTTGGAAGGGGCAGGTGCGGCACCTGGATTCCTGCTGTTCCGAACGCCTCAGTTGCCCGATACCCTTTTCAAGGGCGGCGGCCCCCCAGCGAGACGCGTTCAGGTATGCGGCGGTCATGGGTCTGAGTGGGCTCTCCTGCTGCGCGTCTCCCTCGTCGAGGCTGACCACCGTCGTCATCCGGGTGTGGACCGTGTCCATGTTGTTGAAGTAGCCGCGCGTCACTGCCAGCGCCACCCGCATCAGACAGAGATCCTGGGTGTCATCATCGATGAAGGCCTCGAGCAACTGAGCCTGGATTCCCTGCAGCAGCGCAAAGTCCTCGATCAGGAGCACTAGTTCCTGACGCCCCGCCAGCGCTTTGCGCACGTCGCGCATTAGAAGAAGCAGGTCGTCTCCACCCAGCTGGTAAATCCGCTGGAGCGCTGGAGCAAGGAAGTGATTTAAAACTGCAATGGTCTTTTCCTGCAAGGCCTTGTTGTTGGACACGACCATGTAGAACTTCTTGACCTTTTCACTGGCCGCCGCCGCATTACGAATACTGAAGGGAATATCGTGAACGCGGATCCTGAACGCTTCTGCTTTGTCTTCCGTGCGCCCTGAGAGTGCTTCGGTAACGAACCGGTCGATCACGCTCTGCTCTGAGTCGAGTTGCTTGCGGACGGCTTCTTCCAGAAGGAAGGCTGGAAGTTGTTGCTGCAAGTACTTCAGTTCACTGGTGCCGAGGGCGACCCCGCTCTCTGTCGTGATCTGTTCATGACCACTTAGGTCCTCAATGAGTTTCACGAGATTGGTGAGTAGTGACCAACGGGCATCCTCGCGAGTCAAGCCGCTGGCTGCATTTTTCAGCCGTGTGCGGAAGTCCTCGAAACGCTCTCCTTCGAGCCCCTCGAGAATGAGATTCAGGACGCTGCGGAGGTTCGTTTCGTGCTTAGGGATGCTGATGACGCGGCGGGTTGGCGTGGACTTGATCTGACTGGCCAGCCACCGGATCAGGTGGGATTTACCGGTGCCGGACGCACCGATGATCGGCATGAAGACTTTTGTCGCCCGATCGTCCAGGAACTCACGGAGAAGTTCCCCTTCTGTCATCAGGGTCCAATCCGGGTTCAGGTAGGACGTGGAGCGCCACATCAGGGGCGCCTGGTGGGTAGCCAGGAACACAGCCTCGCTGGGTCGACTGGCGACGTCCACCAGGACGTTACTGACGGCGTCTTCCTTCCAGCAGACGTACCGGGCGAATGGGGGGGTCATGCTCGCTCCAAGGTCAGGTGAGAGAAGTACTCTGGCGCGCCGGGGAGGGACAGTTCGAATGTCTCGGCATCTGACAGCTTTTCAAGCCCAATGACGCCCTGGCGCTCTAGGGCCTTGATCGCCAGGGACAAACTTTCCGGAAGGCGACGGTCATTCACATGGAAAGGCAACCGTTCGCAGAGCAGATCCATGAGGACGGTGCCCTTGATGAGCTGATCGTTCAGACGTACACCGGCCAGGACGTCCTCAACAGCCTGAGTCGGATCTGGAATCAGGTAGCCCTGACGCCTGACACCCAGACCCAGGAATCTCACCCACCGAGCGAAATTTCCCCATTGCGTCGAGTTCGTAATGTGCGTGTACTTTCCTGTCTTTTGAATTCTGTCCCAGTTTTTTTCTTGAACTTCCCAGGGATTCGCTTCCAGGAACCGCTCAGCCATTTCATGAAACTCATCGTTTGTCTCGAGAACTCTGGACCGGAGATAGGGTCGCGCTTTGTCGCTTGGTACAGCCAGTTTCAGGACACCATCAATCTCTTCAAGCATGCCCAGACTGACCGCTGCTTTCAAACAGGGCCGGAAGACTGGCGTCGTCTCAGGAAGAAGTCCGACCATCACTTCTTTCAACTGATCTGGAGTGACTTGATGGTCAGCGCAGTACAGGCATAACCCCAGGATGCCATTGGGAAGGGTTTCGGAACTGTCGATCAGGTCCGGTCCTGAGCGTTGGGGGTCTTTTTCAGTGGGTGTTCGTGTCATGGCGGTGGTGCCCCTTCCAATAATGAATGCGGACGTGTGGATGCCCTCGGAGTGAGTCACCTGAATCAAAGTGGTTCTGTCCAGGGCGAGCGATCAAAAGCGTGAGTGGCGAGGTGAGCCAGTCGTCGGGGAGGCTGGTCCAGCTTGGATCGGCAATCAGAATGCGGGGGAGTGGGGGTGCGAAGACGAGGTACGGCTCTTCTTCCAGAAGTAGCGGTTCATTCATGTGCTCCTGGAGGGCAAGCGCTTCCTCCGGAGGCAGTTGGACGGAAGGGTCAACGATGACGACGGCGCCGCCCTGTACGGCTCTTCGCAGAACAGCGGTCAGGTCTTGAGAAGCCTCGATGGTGACGACCGTCAGGTGGTCTGCGGCGAACCAGGGGCTCGTCCCTGTTTCCACCTGGCGCCAGTGGTCGACAAGCGGCATGGGATCAAGCCCGGGATCCACGCTCATCCCCTCAGCTCGGCAGACGGGACATCCTCCGCAGGCGTGTTGAGGCTGAATGCTGAGGTGGGTGTCCACCTGGTACTCGTTGACGAGCAGATCGCCTGCTTCCCGCTCTCCGCCGAGGAGCTGCTCCAGGGCGTGGAGACTGTTGATTGAGGCGGCCATTTCCCTATGGCGGACCGGCTCAACGTGCGCTTCCCAAGTATGCCGGTCCAGGTGGGCGGGGTGGAGAATCTCCGCCCGTTGGGTCCACTGGTACTCCTCGAGTCGGTCCTGGGCAGGGGCGTCATCCAGGCTCGGGTCGAGGGCAGGGAAGGGCGGGTGATGCAGGCGGATCAGTCCGGCACGGGCCATTAGGTTGAGGGTGTACCGGTTCCACCCGCGGCTGGTTTTGCCGCTGTAGATGATGTGAGGTGGGTTGACGCGCAGGTCGATATCGAAGGTGTTCATGTTGACCTGGCGGAGCTTGCGGTGAAACATCTCCTGCCACCGGGCGAGACCGACGTCGATCGTGACGAGGGTAGGCACGGCCATTCCGCGCGCCACTTCCCAATCGGCGGTCGTGCTGAGGGTGAGGGCGAGTGCGGCCCGCCCGTCGCGCCCGCCGCGGCCCACTTCCTGGTAGTACCGGTCGGCGTTCTCAGGGATGCAGGCGTGCAGGACCGTGCGGACGTGCGCCTGATCGATGCCCACCCCGAAGGCGGACGTGCCGACCACGACGTCGAGCTTGCCTTGACGCCAGTCGGACACGACCCGCTGCCGCTCTCTGGTGCTACTCTCCCCGGTCAGCAGGCCGATCCGGCGGTACCCCTGGGCTTTGAGGCGTTTGTGGTGAGCGGCGGCGTCGGCGACCATGGTGGTGTAGACGATCATGGGGCGGGGCAGGTGCCGGATGGCGTCGTCAAGGGCCTCCTGGCGCTGAGCATTCGAGGGGTACGAGGCGGCCCAGTACTCGGGTTCCGCACGCAGTTTGACGCCCGCCACCAGCTGGAAGTGCCCGGGCTCGCTGAACAGTTGCTCCAGGGTGCCGAGGTCCCCTGCGGTGATGGTGGCGGACAGCAGTAGGGTGGTGAAGGAGCTTCCCGGCGGGCAGGACTGCAGCAGGGAGCGGCGCAGGCCAGCCAGCAGCTGAAATTCAGGCCGGAAGTCACGGCCCCACTGCACGGCCAGGTGCGCTTCATCGAGGGTGAACAGGGCGAGTTGCCCTTGCTCGGCCGCTTTGAGAAGGCTGGCACTGAGGGAGCTCACCAGGCTTTCGGGTGAGGTGATCACGACGCCCTGCTGGCCCTGCTGAATCCGCTGACGCAGGGCCAGCCGTTGTCCCTGACTGAGGCCACCGTGGTAGGTCAGCTGCCCGGGCAGCTGCACCCCGGCTTGCTGGGCCAGTTCGAGGAGGGCGTGCTCCTGATCCATGGCGAGCGCCACAGTGGGAACGATCAGGACGCTGAGTTTCCTCTCCTGGGCGTACTCCAGCGCCGGCACGTGGGCAACTGCGCTTTTCCCGCTGCCGGTGGGAAGGACGGCGGCGACCGTGGTGCGGGGAGGGGCGTACCAGACCGCGCGGACGGCCTGGCGCTGGCCAGGGCTGCTGTAGGCCCCGAATCCGGTCATGCGCCGGAAGCGGGGATCGGCGGGCACAGGGTGTTGATGGCGTCTCTTTTCTTCCGCAAGTGCGGCCCGTGAGGGGTCCAGGCCCGAGGCGAAGGCCGGCTGCCAGGGCTGCGCCTCAATCTGGAAGTACTTGGGGTTGGCACTGAGCACCCGGACACTGCAGGACGCCCACTGTTCCCCCGTCGGCCAGAAGCTCTCCCTTGGAATGAGGACATTGACCTCGTACCCGCGCCACTCACTTTCCCGGCGCAGCACCTGCCGGGTCAGGACCGCCACGTCGAGGTTCCCCGGGCCGTACAGGTCCGTACGTTCGTTGGCCCGCATCACCGCGTCCTTCCACCGCCGCAGCAGGGGGTCGTGAAACTCCGTGTTGCGCCAGGCGGCGGACTGCAGGGCCTGCTCCCAGCGAAAGAATTCGTTCATTGGAAGGGGTTCCTATGGGAAAGCACCCTCACGCCGACCGCGTCGAGGTGGTAGAGGGGGGCGGAGATGCCGGTGAGTAGGGCCTCGTGCAGGGTCCGTTCCCGCTTCAGGTCGGTACTGGACACGTCGGGGCGGTGGGCGTCATGCCGCAGGGTCCATTGACGGTACTGCCTTTCCAGGGATGTCTGCGCGCCCTGCAAGGAAGTGCTCAGGTGCTCTTGCAGCGCCTGGTCTTTCTTGAGTTGGGTGGTCGCCACCTGCAAGACCAGGTCGCAGGCCTGCTCCCAGTCCCGCTGGGGCAGCAGGGCCTCGAGGGCGTGCACCCGCTCGGAGGAGAGGTTGTAGTCGGTCTGGTCATAGGACTTCTGAAGGAGGCGGAGGGCTTCAGGGGGAACAGGCCGCCCGTGATGGTCGACGTAAATCGTGAAGGTCCGCGGGCCCAGCAGGCCGGAGAGGCGGCGGGTAACCGCGTCGGGATTGAGCCGGTAGTGCCGCGCGGCCCTGAGCGCGGCTCCGGGGTCCGGCTTGACGATGAAATGCAGCCCGAAGGCGATCAGGTCCTCCTGGTTCCAGGTCGGCTCGACGCGCCAGAAGGCGTAGCTGCGCCCTCGGTCGTCCTCGTTGAGGTATTCGGCGATGGCGTTGACGAACGGGTCTCCAAGGCGCAGGAGGTGGCCTTCGCACCCCTGGGCGACTTTCCGACTGAAGGTGCCGTGGCGCCCGAGGACGGGTTTGAACTGCTCACGGATCCGTTCCCAGTTCACGAGCGTCTGACGGTCATCGAATTGCAGTTGGAACGTGTCCCCTGAGTACTTCGGGTTGAATTTCAGGGCGCTGATCACCCAGCGGCAGAACAGGCCACTGAAGTCGACTGCTTCGCTTTCGTACAGGTCGTCCATGACCCGGCTGAGGTCCTGATCCTGCTCCTCATCGATGGTATCGAGCAGTTCCGCTTCCTCCACCCGGATGCGTTCCGCTTCCAGTCTGGCGCCAAGTTGGGAAGTCAGTTCCTTGAGGGCGTAGTCCCCGTTCAAGAAGGCCGTCATCACTTCAGCGCGCAGGGTGTCCATCAGGTCCAGCAAGGAGGCGACGGACCGGTCGAAGACGCCCACTTCGTTCTGGAAGGCCACGTACTGGCGCATGGCGGGCAGCCATGATGAGCGCGTCACCACCCTAGACGTGACGGGTTTGCCGCGGCTGTAGCGGTCCAGGCGGCCCAGGCGCTGCTCGAGCCGGTTGGCGTTGACCGGGAGGTCGAGGTGCACGAGCAGGTCCGCGCACTGAAGGTTCAGGCCCTCCTCGCCGGCCCGGTCAGCGATGAGAACCTGGCAGGCGCGTGAGGTGGCGAAGCGCTGCACTTCCTGGTCACCTTTCATGCTGGAGGTCACGCGCTCCGCGCCGAGCTGCTGGGCCAGCTGGTTGGCGATACCCACGGCCTGAACGTCACTGCCACTGAAGATCACGATCTTCCCGGTGAATTGCCGGACGGTCCGTTCCAGGAGTGACATCAGCCCTGGGTCCGACGCGGGCAGGGCGTGCTCGATGGCGTTCAGCCCGCTGAGGAGAGACGGAGAACGGCGGATCTGAGGATGAACCTGCAGGCGGGTGACAGCCTGTCGCCAGGCGGCGGGGCCGGCCATGGCCCCTTCAAGCAGCGTTTCCATCACGTCCAGAGGCCACGCACCACCTGACGACTCTGCGCAGGTGGCAAGGGTCTCCCGCCATTGGTCCAGCAGCGCCCACGCGGCGTTCATTTCCGGGTCGTGCACTTCCAGGGCCGGACCGTTCTGCCGTCCACGGACGAGGTGCTGCGCGTGGGTGTCGCGGCGGTGACGGATCATCCGCCGGTGCAGCCGGTACGTTTCACTCACGTGCATGCGCAGTGGCGCGAGGATGGAACGCCGCTGCGACTCCGTTTCATCCACAGGTAAAGCGTTCCAGGCCTGGACGAGGTGCTGCACCTGGGTATCCCCTGGGAACAGGTCCCCGACCGCCTGAACGGACCCATCCGCGAGCGCCTTGGGCAGGCTGGCGTCCAGAACGTAGAACAGGCTGCCGATCTGTTCCCGCTCGCGGAGGCGGAGCTTGAACGCTTCCTCGTCCTGCAATGCGTACACTTGAGGTTCGAGCAGGTGCAGCATGCCGAGGAACGCCCGCTGGTCGGATGCAGCCGGGGTGGCGGAAAGCAGCAGCAGACCACCGGCCTGCGCCGTCCACCGCGCGAGGTGCTCGTACTCGGGGCGCCGACTCGTGAAGGCGAGCGCCGCCACGTGATGGGCCTCGTCAATCACGATGAAGTCTGACGGGGGGAGCTTGTGCGTGCCGTGCGGGAGGATGGTCACCGCATCGCCGAAATCGTCGATGTAGAAGCGGGAGCGCAGTTCTTCCGTCCACTGCTTGACCAGGTGAGGCGGAACCAGGCAGGTCACGCGGGTGCCTGGACGGTCGAGCAGCACCTGCCGCATGATCAGGCCGCTTTCAATGGTCTTGCCCAGGCCGACCTCGTCGGCGAGCAGGTACCGGGGCACGGAATCCTGCAAGACGCGCCTGACGGTGTTGACCTGGTGGTCGCGCAGATCGACGGCTGACGAGAGCAGGCTGGTGAGGCCCCGGCAAGCACTCCATTGCTGCTGGAACGCTTCTACGAGCGGCCAGCGGCGTTCGAAGAAGTACGGGGTTTCATGGCCGTGCAGTTTCAGCACGTCCATGGGGTTGGCGTCGCCCCTGGCACGCAGGTAGACGTCCTTTTCCGGGACCTGCCGCTCAACGTTGTTGGGGAAGCGAACGTCGAAGCCTTCGCGGGGTTCCGTGCGGAGGTAAATGATTCTTCCCATGCGCCAGGTGTTGCCGCTTTCCTTGACGTACACCCGGTTTTGCGGCCAGGGGTTGACGCGCTTGACTTCGCTGACCGGGACGGTCACCTCGCGCCACTGGGCGATGGAGTCCATATACAGGAGGCGCGCTTCATCGCGGTACAGGGTCTGGAGCTTGGCCGGGCCGAGCTCTGGGGCGGCGGTATGAATGACCAGTTGACCTTCAATCAGTGACACGGGGGGCCTCTGTGGGTGCGCTGGTCACGGGGCGGGGCGTCTGCTCATCCGGACGTGCACACCGAATTCGTGTAGACAAGGCCATGCTGGCCAGCCACCCTTTCAGAGGCACAGAAGTGAGGTCCGGGGCTTTCAGCTCAGGCGCAGGGACTGGCTCGGCGCGAAATGCTGCTGGGGGCCGCAACCGCTGGGTGAACCGGTTACGTCGGCGAAAAGTCGCCCGGGAAGAGTGATACTCCTTGCTCACGTTGTTGCGGTTGACACCCATAACTTCCTCACTTCATTGGGGGAATGCTTGACGTTGTATGAAAAGAGAGTAACTCCTTCTCACGTCAACAGATGACGCACGTGCGGCGCCCGCTCCATGACGCCAATTGTCAGGATCGTGTGACAGGTGTCGTGATATTGGCCGGCATTACGAGGAATCTTGAAAAGAGCAGGTAAGCGGACGGCGCGATCGGGCACTCACCGAGATGCTCACGGACGTCAATGTCTGACACGAAAGAAAGCAAACGGGAAAAGCAATCCAAGCGAATGCCCCCGCTCTCATCAACAGCACAAGGCCGCGCAACTCACAATCGTTCCAGAGGGCCCTCTTGATGACGACAGAAGTGCGAACCAGCTGTGGTCCGATGTCCGGTGCCGTGGGGTGCACTTTTGAATTGACTCAGAGCCTCGATCTGCCTCGGCTTACGGCGCACTCAATAGACGGCTGGGCGCTGCGCTGCGGCTGGTTACCCGTGCACGGCGTTTCAGGAAAGCTGGAACGCCAGGTGCCGCCACGGCGAAGTTGAGCCCGCGTTGCCGGTGGGGCGGCGTGGTCTTCCTGGTGGTCTCACTGGTCATTCATTCGGGCGGAGTCAGGGATTCAGGCGGGGAAGGTCGCCTGGGCTGGCCTTGCCAGGTCGTTGGGAACGGCCTGGTCGGGCGCGGGGCCGTCAGCCTTCGGGCCGTACGGGTAGAGTCAGGGACACGACCCTTGAATGACGTGCTCAACGGTGCCGGGGCGTTTGGGATGTCCGATCCGCTGCTGGTGGCTGGGTTCGAGCGGAGTCAGGAACTCGCGGGGGAAATACCTTACTGCACGGCATTTGTCCGGTGCTGTGCAGCGCAGGCTTGGCGTGACTCAGCGACCCAACCCGCCTCGACTTACGCCGCTCTCAATAGAGACCCCTGCGTCTGAGCCAGGGCTGAGAAAATGGGTCCAAATCATCCCACCAAGCCCCCGTCGAGAAGGGCCACTCCATCATCAACCCTACCTTTTGAGCATTGTGGAACTGGCCCAACCTTTGCTGCCAGACGATGACTGGCACCCTCATCCATTTGATATTCGCAGTGACCACAGGGAAGCACTGGACTCCATCGAACACGTCGAAGCTCGTCTCCTCGAGCTTGGCTATGAAACTGCCGCATTCATTGAGCTATGGAACTGCGACTTCCCCTTCTAGCCGAATCCAGCAGTCAAAACAAAGCTTAAACCGTTGTTTACAAACGCGCTTTAGCCGATTCAAGGGTTGGGGCAACAGCGCCCTGCCCACCGTCGCGGGGGGCGCGACTCGAACAGCGGCGCCCATATCCAGACACAGACAGTCGTGGGAGCTAAAAATGTTGATCATCAGGTTAAGAAAATGGCTTTGCAGATGCGTTCTTTGCAACTCCGATTAAACGGTGAGGGTAGATTTGTGCTCAACCTAATTAGAGTGGGCATTATTTATTAATTGATGGAGATTGGCAATTAAATAGCGAAATTAATCTTTATGAGGTAAGTTTTAAAGAAATTGCTGAGATAGCCGAATTAGACTTACTTTCAGCAAGCCTCAAAGAGGAATAAGAAGAGGCGATTCGGCTTCAACTCTTTCACTGAGTGATTTTTCTGATCGTAGTTTGAGCTGGATGTCCGTCAAGGCTCTTAAATACATATTGATATTGTGTACGGCTCGCCCCATATTGGCTTCATTGCCTCCGTTATAGGGGCGACCTGATTCTTCGCCTTTGGGCTTGCCCCCTTGTGCGCGGGTGTCCCAGTCTTCTTTCCGCATGGCTTCACAGGCGGGGCAGTTGCAAGGCGGCAGTTCATCACTCCACGGGGCGTTATCAATGATTCGGTGCTTGATAATCAAATTTTCCGTATGTGGAGCGTATTGCATGTATTCACCACCAGCGAAGGCTTTCATGTACATGCTAGAGCCGTCAAAGGAATCTACATCTAATTGCGTGAGTTTCGCGGCCCACGGGATACTCGATACGCCAAGGACGTGAATGTACAGTTCTGGCACTTGTTCGCGGTATTTCAGGGCGTCCTCAACGCACTTGTGAACAAATTTTGGGTCACGCCCGGATTTAATAGCAAGACTGCCTAATGCTATGTGCGTGTAGCCCATGTCCAGGTAGCGTTCCATCATCATGTGGCGTTGCTCGAATCTCCCGTGCGTGACTGCCATTAGCCTGTGCCCCTGCGCCAGTGGCATCATTTCTCGGGCGAAGCGCAGGCTCACGTCTATTTTTTCTTGCTGTCGCTCGGGACTGTCGGTGTCCATAATCAGCATGTCGGGCGACACGATAATGTCCGTGCCCATGCGCGCGCCCGTAGCGTCAAAGAGGCGCATGGTGCTTTCGGGGGTCAGCGGACCATCCTTTTTCTTAAGGATAGGCTGCGGCTCAGCCTTGTAGCTCCACGCACCACAGTCATAAATGTTGCCCTCCTCCGTCTCGGGGAGGGGGTCACTGCCAGGATTGTGGTAGGCAAGACTGGTGAGATACCCGCGCGGACCTTCGGGAGTGCCATACCCTTCGATGTACTTCCAAATGCGATCCATGCGCGGGGCGGGCAGAGGTCGGCCCTGCTCATCCCTAGTGATTTTGAGCTTGTCTCGGTTGTTAATCACGACCGTGAAACGCGTGCGGGGTTTGGCGCTCAGCGTGTGATGCGGGTGGGGATAGAATTCCTCGGCGCTGAGGTTGCCGGGGTTGAAACCCAAGCCGGTTCTGTGAATGCCTTCCACGTACTTGGGAGACACGAACAGGATCGGTGAGGGAGTGGGAATCGGGGCCTCTAGCAGCGGCAGAGCATGACGATTCACTTGCCATTCCTCTAAGGCATCGATTGCTAACTGGGGCTCTTCGTGCCAATCACGCAAAGTCTCAGGGTTCTCGGCAACCATGCGTGCCAGTTGGTGAAACAGGAAGCCCTTCAATCCCACCAATCCGTATCCGAAGCGCTTGGCATCTTTATTTCCCAGGGTCATCACGGCCCGCTTCGCCGCATGCTGGGGCAGGGTCTTCGCGCTTCCACCACTGGCCAAGAAGATGAAGCTCTGATCGGGCCGACTCTCCAGGGGGAGTTCCGCAGCCTTTAAATACCCTTCCCCGAGCAGGAAAATCACGATGTCGTAGTCTTTCACTGCCTCATTCAGGTCGGCGTGAATGCCCAGTTCCCGGCTCCATTTGGTGATTTCCTTGCTGCTCAGGTCATTAAAGGTCGTCTCGTAAGGCGCGATGAACGTGTTGTCATCAATGAGCCCGTATCCGGCGCTGATGATCTTCAGGTCACTGGTGACCACGCTCTTGCGCTGGTTGAGAAGATCCATCCCCTGGACGACGAGCATGTGCTGCTGGCCTGTGTACATGCGCTTGGCTGAGGTCATGAACTCTTTCAGCTCTGCCTCTCGCTCCCGGACGTGCCCGTGCCCCTGCTGGAAATCAGCGAGGGTGATCTGCTGGGCAGGTTTGTGGAGTTTCGCTCCGGTGCAGGAGCTGACGACGAGCAGGCTGGGGAGTTTTTTCGACATGAATAGGTGACCTCGGGGTGCCGGAACCGGCAGGACTGCCCAGTCTACTGGGCGGACGAGAAAGGCGGATAAGAAGGCCGAAAGGCGCGTCTGGCGCCGCAATGTCGTCCCGGTCCAGGGTAAGGGCGGAGTACGTCGCCGCTCTGACAAGCCGCCGCATCACCTAGGGCGCTGCCCTCAAGTACGCTGCGGACTTCGGGCTTGAAGCCGTTCAGAAGGCCGTTCAGCGCTTCGATGAACTGGTGGCGTCCGGATACAAGGCCGAGAGCGCCAGCGGCCCGCTGGTGGACATCCTGCGTGACGCACAGAAAGACCAGGTGATGGGTGTGCTCCCCGCGTCATCCCCACCGACGTTGGCGGCGAAGCGGGCAAAGGTCACCAAGGTGCCCAAAAGCGAAAGCCCCTCAGAGGATCCGCCTGCGGAGCGCAGCCTGCACACGGCCCGGTTCATTCTCAAGAAGCTGGCCCTTCCCGAAGGGCACCAAGGATCAGGCGGCGGAACTGTACTTGCAGGGCCGTGTCAACGTGGCCGAATTGGCGGCCTTCGATGGGGACGACAAGGCACCGGAAACAGTCATGGCATGGAGTCTGAGGAATTCACCTTCAGGCCTGCCTGGGCAGAAAGGGCCGGACCGGGGAGACCCCGTCCGGGGCGCGGTGCGGCTCCGCCGTCAGGGGCTGCCCGATTCAGGTGCTTGTGGACTCCGCTCGACTGAGGAGGTCTTGGAGGGGGAGATCCAGGGCAGTTGCCAACCGGTAGACCGTGATGAGTTGGACGTCGGAGCCGGCCTTCTCGATTTTGCTGATGTGGCTGCGGTTCAACCCGGCGAGGTCGGCGAGGGCTTCCTGGCTGAGGCCCTTGGTGGTTCGGGCGGTGTGTACGTTGTCCCCGAGGCGTTTGAGCAGGGCTTGCTCATCGCTGCTGTAGAGGCGGGGCTGACGGGCCATGGCGTCTAGAGTGACGTTTTGACACCGACCGGTCCACCTATTATAATATGCATATTGTAATAGACATCGATTGCTGAGTTCCCTCCCTTTACCACTACCGTGGTTGAATAAGTCGCGATCCCCGCCGTCTAGAAATCGAGGTCAAGATGCTGTTTTACACGGCTGAGTCCCCCAATGATTTCCCCGTCTCGGAGCTGGATCCAGACGCGCACATCCTGCTCTCCCCGACCAGTTTCCACCCACGTCACGAGTACCGCTTCCACCACCCGAACTCCGTGCTGATCGACAGTGGTGCCTACGTGCACGGCGCGGCCCTGACCCCGAGAGGGCGCTTCCGAACACTGGTGGAACAGATCCGCATCGCCGAACAGTTCCCTGACGCTCAGGTCACGCTGACGCACTGTGACGTTCTGGCGCGCGACACCCTCGACCCCCGCAGCGTGATCGACGAGACGCTGCGGAATGCGGAGTGGTTCATGGCGCAGCGCGACCTCCAGCCCCACTGGAAGCGAATGCTCGTCGCCCAGGCCCGCGATCCGGACGAGTACTACCTCGTGGTAAGTGAACTGCGCGCCCTCGCTCCGGACCTCATCGCCCTGGGTGGGCTCACCCGGTTTGTGCGGCAGGACCGGAAGTTCATCCCCGTGATGATCGAAGCGGCCAGTGAGGGTGCCGGTGACCTGCCCCTGCACGCCCTGGGGATCACGGCAGCGCACGTCCTCCAACACCTCAAGGGGCTGGGGATCGCGCAGTGTGACTCTGCTACGGCCGTGTGGGCGGCCGTCTACGGCAACCTGGTGTACTCCAGACCGTACCGGCGCTACCGCCTGGCCAGCCGGCACTCGAACCAGCCGGAAGCCCGCCAGGAGACGAGCTTCGCAAAAACGATCAACCAGCCTCTGGCGTGTGAATGCCCAGTCTGCCGCACCGACGCGCAGATCCTCACGGGCGCGTCCGTGCGGGCCAAATACGCCCGGTTCATCCACAACTACTACCACCTGAAAATCGAAGTCCAGGGAGGCGGTCCATGGCAGGAAGCGTACTCATCAGCCGAATACCAGTCCGTTTTAACGACCTATCTCTCGTCTCGGACGTCTTGCGCGGACACGGCCCCATGCGATTCCGGGAGCTGAGCGGCGTCCTGACCCCCAACTGGGCGTACTACCTCACCTCGTCTGGCGCCCTGCTCAAAGAAACCGTGAGTTTCGGCGTGAGCCTGGGACTGTTCACCAGCACTGCGGACCGGTCCTGGGACGACCGGGTGATTGGACTCGAACCCTACCACCCGTCCCTGGCCCTGCATTCCCTGCAACTCCTGGGCAAGCAGGAGGACCCGGTGCAGCGGGCCTTCCGTGGGGTGCATGACCTGCTGGTGGAGCAGGGGGTCTTCTACACCTCGGTCAGTGACGTGTTGGAGCGCATGGAAGTCAGCCCCCTGCGGGAGCTCTTCAAGTGGAACATCACCAAGGTCGCCTTTTGGGCGCACTTCATGCATGACCTGGGGTTGGTGGTGCGCCTTCCCCCTGAGCGGCTCATCCTCAGCCCCGCTAGCCCGCTGCTGCGCGCACAGTTCAGTGAAGACGGGCCGACCTCCGGTTCCCTGAGAAGCCTGCTGGAAGCCTGGCACCACGACTCGTTCGCCGTCTTCACCCGGCTGGGGGAAGTGCATGAGGGACTGGCCCGGGCCCTGCTGCGCCTGGAGAGCCTGGGGGAACTTCAGTTGTCCTACGCCAGTGACAGCGCCGGATCCCTGCTGCTCTGCGGGCGCCGGGTGAGTCACTTTGCCTGGCTGGGGCAACCTGCCGGTGACCTGCGACAAGGAGCTGCCCATGTGGACCCCCTTTAACCCCCGCGAGGTGGAGCGCGTCTTCACGACGGAATCCCGCCAGAAAGACGAGCGGCTCTTCACGCTGACGCACACTCCTATCAAACGCGTCCTGGTAACCCACAACCGCGTCGGGCTGGACAGCGACCAGTTCATCGGCGAGCAGCACCTGCTGGAACTGCTGCACACCTCCGCTCCTGGGGACGCAAACCGGGTGTGGTTCGTGGTGGGGGAAACTGGGAGCGGCAAGTCGGAGCTCTGCCAGTGGCTGGAGTACCGCCTGCGGGACACGCACGTGCCGATCCACATCTCCCGGCGACAGGCGAACCTCACCGGCATCCTCGACGTTCTGAACGCTCACCTTCCGCCTCACGCCACCTTCGTCAATGCCGGGTTGCCCCCGGCCATGCTCACCGAGCACCTGCGGATGTTTCTGCAGTTGCGCGCCCACCGTGAGGGCCGGTACCAGAGTTACGTGCGGGACCTACTCCCCTGGTGCCCCACCCTGGTCGAGCGGCTCTACACCGCCTCTGGCGCCCCTCAGGAGCTCCTCCAGGGGCTTCCGGCGCCCCCAGCGGACCTTCCCCTCACCACCTGGCTGTACGGAGCGGTCCGTGAGGTTCTGGGCGTTCAGTCCCTGGAAAGCACCCTGGGAGTGGTGGTGGAGTCATACCGGGCTCAGGGGCGCCGCCCCGTGCTGCTGCTGGAGGACATCACGACCCTGGGGTTCCTGCGCGACGACCTGATGGACTTCATTTTTGACCTCTCTGCCCCAGGGTTCGACACGGTGATCGGCCTGACCAGTGGATTCGAACACTCCCACCTGGGGGGCGGGGACCTCAACGAGATGGCCTACGTGCGCGACCGCCTGAGTGCCCGGTTTCAGCTGTCCCATCAGAGTGGCGAAACGTTTTTCCTCAACCAGGCGCAGGACCTGCACGAGATGGTGCGCCGGTACCTGGCCTGCCTGCCCGCCCCACCTCACCTGAACGGGGCAGCAGAAGGGTTCGCGGGGCTCTACCCCTTCTCGCCAGTGATGCTCGACCGCCTGTACCTGCACCTGGTGGAAAGCGGCAACGCCCGCCAGACGCCACGCAACCTGCTGGACGCCGTGATTCGCCCGTGCCTGGTCATGGAGCGCCCCCCCCACGAGACCCTCTTTCGCCCGCACCCCTACCTGCGCCCGCCTGCGCTCACCTTCTACCACCAGCACCTCAGCGCGGAGCAGACCGCCCTGTTTTACTGGCACGGCATCGAAATCGACGGTGAACTTCGCATTCCACAGGACGTGGCGCGGGCCTTCGGACACGAGGACCTGCCCACCGTGCAGACGTTCCAGCAGCCCGTGGGCAGCCCGCAACTCTTCCAGGCGGTGGCCCGCGCCGACGACCCACACGCGGAGTGGCTCGCGGCCCTCACGGAACTGCAGCAGTGGCGGCGTGGGGAGGGCTTCCCGAAGCGTCAGCTGCTGAAAAAGGGAGTGGAGAAACTGCTGCGGGTCCTGGGTGAACCGCGGGTCGTGACTAATCCGCACCTGAATTCCAGCACCGCCGATCCCCTGGAGTACTACCGGGGCTCAGAGAACCTTCCCATCTACCTGCCGGGCAGCGGTGACGTTCTGCCGGAGCACTGGCCGAGCCTGCACCTGCCCCCGGAACTTCCAGCCCAGTTCCTCGAGGAATGCCTGACCTTCGCCATGACCCCGGTGACGCACGTGGAGGTCTTCGCGGATCCCGCCCATACCCGGGAGATCGCTGAGGCGCTGGCGGCCCAACTGCAACGGCACCTCCGGGAGAACCTCGCGCACCTCTTGGGCCGGCCGGTGGAGGAGGCAGTGCTGGGCATGTGGTGGGTCACGCAGCATCTTAGCCTGTCGGCCCCCATCCTTCCCGGCAGTGAGGAAGGACGGCGGCAGATACTCACGTACGACGTCGACATGACAGAAATCAAGCGCCCCTGGCAGGCCTCACGCGCCCACCAGGTCCTCAGTCGAACCCAGGCGGAGATCCTCGAGCAGCGCTCGGCCCTCAGGGCCCTGTTCGTCAGCGTCTTTCACCACCGTGACGACCTGATTGACGCGCCCCTCTTCGACCGGTGCTGGGCAGCGTTCGACCCGGTCTCATTTATCGAGTCGTTCGGGCAGTTCAACAGCAAACGGCTCCGAAGCGCCCCGTACCGTCAACAGCGCTCACGCCTGGGCCTGCATGACCTCGTGCGGCCCATTCAGGAATTCTGCGCGGCCCTGCAAGGCTACGGCGCGGCGGACGGGGACGTCAGCGACTGGGAGGCCCTCGGGCTTCAACTGGATGACGTGCTCAGCCATGTCGACGAGTACGACCGGGCATGCCGGGACGTGCAACACCTCGCCCATCAACTCGGATTCGCCGTGCAGGCCCCGGCCAGCAGTTACCAGTGGCGCAACGCCCAGTGGACGAAACTGCTCAAGGAGATCCAGGCGAGCTCCGCTCACCTTCTGGACGTTCCCCCAGTCACGTCGATCAGCGTGATTCGCGCCTGGAATGAATACCTCACGGAAATCCCTCCCCTGAAGTGGCGTTCCGGAGTGCGGCAGTTCTACGTCCTCGTTCACAACATGCTGGCCGCCCGTGACGGTGGTCAGCGCCTGTCGCCCCGTCAGACGACGCAGCAGCCCTTGAGTGTGCAGGACCTGCTGCGCCTGAATGAGCGGCTGCGCCAATCGGAGCGGCAGGGTGAAGAGGTCGATCCGGAAGTGAGGCGGGTGCTGTCCACATGCGTGGACCGGTTGATGACCCTTGAGCATGAGGAACTGGCCCTGATCGGGGCGCACTATCACCAGCTGGCCCCCAAAGGCAAAGACGAGCATCTCCGAGTGGCGTGCGAACTTTTGGACCAGACCACCCGGTGTCTCACCGAAGGCGCCGAGCCGATGACCCTCACCTGACGCGCCATGAAACGCCGACACCCCCATGACTCCGGCGTGTTGGCGTCCCGGCACGCCAGCAGGTCGCGGCAGACGAGGTGACTTGAGTGCCCCAACCCCATTACTCTGAGTGGCACATGACCGGACCTGCCACGAAAGCCCAGCGAGTGCGTGCCGTGCTCGACGTGCTGGCACGGACGGAATGCTCGGCCCGCGACCTGACCGAGCGTTTGGGCTTGCCGCTCAACAAGCTCCGAAGCGTACAGCGCGACCTGGAGGAGTTGCAGGCGACTGGCGAGGTGGAACGGACCGCCTGCGGCAAGTACCGCCGGCCCCTGCGTGCCAGCACCTTCAACCCTGTGGAGGCCCTGGCGGTGTACTCGGCTGCCCGGATGCTGTACCACCACGCCTCTCAGTACAACGAGCATTACCTGTCGGCAATGGAAAAACTCACGGCCCAACTCCCGGCCCCAGCCCGGAGGGTGGCGGTCCTGGCCAACGAGGCTTACCGGCAGCGTCCGAATGGGGGAGAGTCCCGCACGTTTGAAATGGTGGCCCAGGCCTGGCTCCACAGCCGCGTCTTGCAGGCCCAGTACCACTCGCTGAACCGGATGTCGGAGGTGGAGCTCGTGATCTACTTCATCGAGCTCAACGCCCGTAACCGGGAAGCGTACGCCATCGGCGTCGACCGCCTCCGGGAAAATGCCTCGCCCCGCGTCTACCGCTTAACCCGCCTGCGGAACGTGTCACTGCTCAATGACACCTGCGAGATCCCCGAGGACTTCCATCCCCTGCAGTTTCTGTCCCATGCCTGGGGCATCATGGTCGGCGAGCCGCAGAAAGTGGAACTGTTCTTCTCCCCGGCGGTCCGAGACCGCGTGGCCGAAACGCATCTGGGCGCCGGAGCGGAGTGCTTCACGCTTGCCAGCGGTCACACCCGGGTGGTGATGACGGTGGGCGGATGGCAGGAACTCGTGCCCTGGATCCTGGGTTGGGGCGCGGAGGTGGAGGTGGTGACCCCCGCAGACTTGCGGGCGCACATCGCCTCGGTCCTGCAGCACGCCTCCGCCCAGTATCCGCTGACGCCGGCCCTCTCCGTTTCGGTGTAAAGTGCGTCTGAAAAACGTGCTGGCGCAGGTTTTCCCAGAGCCATCATGCGTGCACGGTAGAGGTCGGAGGTGGGGCGCGCATGCCCCAAGCGGCGTACCCAAACGGTCTGACCGGTGCCAAGTGCAACGTGCTTTTTTCCCTTCTTCCTGCCGAGTCCTCTGTCGGCCGTCCAAGGAAGTGGTCGCTTCGGGAGATCCCGGGTGGGACCTTCGACGTTCTACGCGGCGGGATTGCCTGGCGGGCGATGCCGCACGACCTACCCCCCGGGCAGACGATCTATCACGGTCACCGGATCTGGCGAGTGCGGGGCGTCTGGGAGGCGCTCCATACAGGTCTTCGTGAGGTGGTCCGTCAGCGTGAGGGGCGCGCAGCGACCCCCAGCGCCGCGATCCTCGACAGTCCATCGGTCAGAACCACTGGTTCGGGTGGACCGCGTGGACAGGGCGGGGGAAGAAAGTCAGCGGCTCCGAGCGTCACCTGCTCGTCGACACCCTGGGACTCGTCATGGCGATCAAGGTGCACCAGGCACTTGTGGGCGGATGCCGGGTACACCGGGAAGCTCGCTGGAGACATCAAAGCCGACTTGAGCTGGACGCTGGAGATCATCAAACATCCCTGGTCCGGGTGGCAGGGCACCTCCACGTGTCGTGGAGGTGCCCAAGGGTTTTGTCGTGTAAAGCGCCGGTGGGTAGTGGAGCGGACGTTCGCATGGTTGGGTCAATCCAGACGGATGGCCAAGGACGACGAAGCGCTGGTCGAGACTGCGGAGAACTTGGTCTATGAAGTCATGATTCGCTTGACGGTGTGTCGACCGGCCAAACCCTCCCCCTAACCCTTTTCAGACGCACTTTATTGAGAGCGGCGTAAGTCGAGGCGGGCTGGGTCGCTGAGTCACGCCAAGCCTGCGCTGCACAGCACCGGACAAATGCCGTGCAGTAAGGTATTTCCCCCGCGAGTTCCTGACTCCGCTCGAACCCGGCCACCAGCAGCGGATCGGACATCCCAAACGCCCCGGCACCGTTGAGCACGTCATTCAAGGGTCGTGTCCCTGACTCTACCCGTACGGCCCGAAGGCTGACGGCCCCGCGCCCGACCAGGCCGTTCCCAACGACCTGGCAAGGCCAGCCCAGGCGACCTTCCCCGCCTGAATCCCTGACTCCGCCCGAATGAATGACCAGTGAGACCACCAGGAAGACCACGCCGCCCCACCGGCAACGCGGGCTCAACTTCGCCGTGGCGGCACCTGGCGTTCCAGCTTTCCTGAAACGCCGTGCACGGGTGACCAGCCGCAGCGCAGCGCCCAGCCGTCTATTGAGTGCGCCGTAAGCCGAGGCAGATCGAGGCTCTGAGTCAATTCAAAAGTGCACCCCACGGCACCGGACATCGGACCACAGCTGGTTCGCACTTCTGTCGTCATCAATAGAACGACGTCGCCATGAAACATGGTCATTTGATTACGGATGCGGGTTAAAAATGGGCTCATCGTGATTCGTATCAGTCTACGTGGGCGGGCTTCTCCCTGAGGCACCGGACGCACACGGTAAGTGAGAGACTGTTTTGAATGACCCGCGGGAGAGACGCTTGAGCATCAGACGAATCATTGCGAGGTACACGAGCATTTCCGTCGTATCAGGAAGCGCTTCGTCATCCTTGGACAATCGGCGGCATTTCCCGAGCCACGCGAACGTCCGCTCTACAACCCAGCGGCGGGGCAAGACGTGAAACGTCTTGCCCGGATCCACGTCCTCAACGAGATCTGGGGTGTACCGTTTAGCCTGCCGCCACCAGGGGTACACCACTTCAACCAGCAGGCCCGCGCTGTCCCTGGCCCATCTGAGGAAGCCCCCCGTGTACCCCTGGTCCGCCCAGACCTTCTCCAACGTTGGGTACGTGTGTCGGACGCCATCCAGGACGAGTTTGCCGCCTTCACGATCCTGGATGTCCGCCGGATGCACGACGACCTTGAGCACCAAGCCCAAGGTCTCGACCAGGATGTGCCGCTTACGTCCGCTGATCTTCTTGGCTCCATCGAAGCCACGGACACCGCCTGCCTCGGTTGTCTTGGCACTCTGACTGTCGATGATGCCCGCGGTCGGCTGTGATGAACGGCCTGACGCGAGACGAACGCGTTCGCGTAGCACATCATGGACGTGCCTGAGCACACCTCGGATCCGCCATCTGCGGTACTGCGCGTACACGGTCGTCCAGCGCGGGAAGTTCAGGGGGAGGAGTCGCCAGGCACAGCCGGATTTCCAGATGTACAGCATGGCGTCGATCAGCAGCCGCTGGGAATGAACCCGCTTACGCCCAGTCGAACTGGGGCCAGGGAGCAGCGGCTCAAGGAGAGCCCATTCCGAGTCACTCAGATCTGAGGCGTACCCGACGCATGTCATGCTTCACAGTAGGATAAAAAAGCCGTCTGGTAAGGCTTTAAGCCGTTAACATACGCACTTTAGGTAGCAGGAACAGGTTACCCACCGCCACGTCCGTGTTGCTGGCCATGACTTTCAGTTGCGTGGTGCTGGCCTCCGCCAGAATGCCGAAGCGCGGACCGAGTTGCTGAAGGAGGTCTGGGAAGGTCTTCATGACCGCTCCACACGGGCACTGCTCATCGCGCCCTCCCCGGGGTGAATTTCACAGCCTGATCCTGAAGATCTTGACGGTGACGGAGAATCTCGTCTTGCCAGGAGTAGCGGTTGGATCTGCGTGGTACAGGTGGTTGATGCAGATTTTTGCCCACCATAACCACCATTTCTTCGGCACGGGTCAGGGCCACGTACAACAGCC